>CALAEG010000153.1 GCA_937890965.1 uncultured Caulobacteraceae bacterium
GACAGGGGCGCGAACCGCGGTTGGGTGAGGATGGCGCGGATCCGCCGCCCATGATCGATCTGGGCTTGGGTGCGGGCGTCGAGCGTGGTCGAGAAGCGCGTGAAGAGTTCGACCTCAAGGAACTGCGCATAGTCGAGACGCAGGGTCTCCGCGAGGTCCTTCAGGATCGGCGCCTGCGCCTTGCCGCCGACGCGGCTGACGCTCAGCCCAATATCCACGGCGGGCTTCTGGCCCTCGTCGAACAGCTTGGAGCTCAACACGATCTGCCCGTCAGTGATGGAAATCAGGTTGGTGGGGATGTAGGCGCTGAGATTGCCGGCCTCAGTCTGGGCGATGGGCAACGCAGTCAGCGACCCGCCGCCGAGATCTTTCGAAAGCTTGGCCGCCCGTTCCAGGAGGCGGGCCTGAATGTGGAAGACATCGCCCGGGTAGGCCTCACGCCCGGACGGCTGGCGCATAAGCAGCGATAGCTCCCGGTGCGTCGCCGCATGCTTGGTCAGGTCATCGACGACGATCAGGACGTGGCCGCCCTGATCGCGGAAATACTCGGCCATCGAAAAGCCGGCGTAGGGGGCGAGCCATTGCAGGCCTGGCGCGGTCGCCGGTCCCGCAACAACGAAGATGCAGCGTTTGGGATCGCCGTACTTGGTGACCGCATCGATGACCTGGCGCACCGATGCGGACTTCTGGCCAATGGCCACGTAGACGCAGATCACGTCCGAGCCGCGCTGGTTGATTATGGCGTCGGTGGCGATGGCGGTCTTACCCGTCTCGCGATCGCCGATGATCAGCTCACGCTGGCCGCGGCCGAGCGCTAGCAAGGCGTCAATCAGCTTGGTTCCGGTCTGCATCGGCTCGGTCACCAAGTCGCGCTCAATGATGCCGGGCGCCGGGCGTTCCACCGGATCGTGACGCGTCGCAGCGATCGGGCCGCCGTCGTCCAACGGCCGGCCCAGCGGGTCCACCACCCGGCCGAGCAGTGCTTCGCCTACCGGCGTCGAGACCAAAGCGCCCATGCCACGCACCTGTTCGCCAGCCTCGACCCGACCCAGGTCGAGGAGAATGCAGCCGACCAGGTCTTCATCCAGCGCGTGGGCAAACCCGGTCGCGCCGCCCTCAAAGGCCATGAGCGAGCTCAAAGGCAGGTCCGGCAGGCCGCGGACGAAGGCGATCCCGTCGCCGGCTTTCTCGACAACGCCGATCTGCTCGGGCCGCGGCGCCAGCGAGGCCTTATCCAAGCGGCCCTCGGCGGCCGCCAGCCAGCGATCAAGCGACTTTCGTAGCGTGGTCGTCATCGTTCAACTCGGCTCCGATCCGCTTCAGGTCTTCCGACCACGAGCGCCGCAGGATCGTGAAGGGGAAGTGGACCTCGACACCCGCAATGAGCGCTCTGTCGACCCGGAACTTTGCCGCTACGGGCGCGCCCAGGGCCGCGCTCAGGCGCGCGCCGAACCGAGTGGCCGTCCGCTTGTCCAGCGGCGTCGCCGTGACCACCTCCAACGCCTCCTTGTCCGCCGCGACGCGCGTGGCGATGTGATTTCTGGACTCGGCTGGAAGTGCCTTGACGTCGTCACAGACGAGGTCAAGTTGCCGCTCCTGGACCGAGGCCGCGGGCGCCTCCTGGAGCAGGCGCCGGGCGATCGAGACGGCCAGCCGCGCCGCGTCGCGGCCCACCGTCCTGACGATCTGCTTGCGCTCGCGCTCGAACGCCTTCTTGGCCTCCACTCTGAGGACTTCGGCATCGGCACGAGCCGTGGCGAGAACCGCCTTGCCCTCCGCGTCCGCCGCTTCGCGCGCCGCCTTCAGGACGGTGTCACGTTCCTGGGCGATCGCGGCGCGTTGGCTCTCCAAGCTCTGCTTCAGGTCCTCGGCGGCCTTCTTCTCGGCCTGGGCGTCGGCGATCAGCTTGTCCGTCGCGGCCTTGCGCGCCGCGATGATCCCGAGCACTGGCTTGTAGAGGAACCGGTGCAGCAGCCACACCAACACCAGAAAGTTGGCGAGCTGCAGGCCCAGGGTCCACGGATCGAAGTGCATCTCAGTGCACGAACGGATTGGCGAAGAGCACCAGGAGGGCCACCACCAGGGCATAGATGGCCATGGTTTCGATCATGGCCAGTCCAACAAACAGCGTCCGGGAGATGACGCCGGCAGCGTCCGGCTGGCGGGCGATTGCGTCCATGGCGGCGGCGACCGCCCGGCCCTCGGCCAGGGCCGGACCGATGGCGCCCATGCCGACGGCGAAGGCCGCGGCCAAAATGCTGACAAGAGGCAGGTAGTTCATCGCGGGTTCCTCATTTCTTGGGACGGGTCTGGCCCACCGCCCCGCCGATGAAGACCATCGCCAGGACGGTGAAGATATAGGCCTGGATCAGGCCGGTGAGCAGTTCGAGCGCCATGAACGGGATCGGCACGAGGAGGCCGACCAGGGACAGCACGATGCCGATGACGAAGACGCCGCTCATGATGTTGCCGAACAGGCGAACCATCAGCGAGAAGGTCCGGGTGACCTCTGACAGCAGATTGAGCGGCAACATGATCCAGGTCGGCTTGGCGAAGTCGGCGAGATAGCCGCCAAGGCCCCGGACCCGAACGCCGAAATAGTGGACCGCGAAGAAAACGATGACGGCCAGGGCCGCGTCGGTTTCGAGGTGAGCCGTCGGCGGCTCGAGCCCGGGAATCAGCGCGAGCAGGTTGGCCGAGGCGATAAAGATAAACAGGGTCGCCAGGAACGGCAGATAGGGCGCGGGATCGGTCTGCAGCGTCTCGCGGATCTGGCCCTGCACCGATGTGACCACTAGTTCCACGGCCGCCTGGCCGGGTCCCGGGTCGAGGCGCAACTTGCGCGTCGCCAGGACGCTGGCCAGCGTCAGCGCCGCCATCAGACCCCAGGTGACGACCACGGGCGCGGTGATCGGGAGCGGCCCGACACGAAACAGCACCTGAGCGGTAAGTGGCGAGGCGATCAACGGACCCTCCCGAGCAGCCGCAACGCGATGGGCCGCGCCAATACCAGCCCCGCGGAGACCGCGAGCAGAGGACCGGCGCCCTGAAAGGCTGTCCAGACCAGGACGCCCACTACGACGGAAAGACGCGCAACGTGAAGGCCGATCGGCCGCCAGACCCCGAGATCGAAAGAGCGTCGTGTAGGGAAAGAGTGTAGATCTCGGTG
>CALAEG010000154.1 GCA_937890965.1 uncultured Caulobacteraceae bacterium
GATGCTGCGCACGTCGCCCGCCCCGCCCAGCCGCGTGGCGATCACCCCGAACGGGATCGACCCCATCAGGTAGCCGCCGACGACGCAGACGGCGGCGACGAGCAGGAACGGTGCGTTGGCGAACATGGGCGCACTCTAGGGTGGCGCGGCGCAACGGCAAAGATGTCCGCTTCGCGGAACCACGAACCACACGAAAAGCACGAACGCAGCCTCACCCACGATGTCATGTATGGACGGCCCCTTCCCGGCAAGGGAGTTCGGGGCTGTTTTGGCAAGCAGTCTGGAGCGGTCATGTATCCGGCCTTTTTGTGCGGTCGAGGATGACCGCTGGCCCGCAAGGGTTTCGCGGATCGGGTTCCAATCATCCCGTCGCGCTCGAGGCGCGATGACACGGCGGAGTGTCCCGACCCAGGTCCTGACCATTTTGCCTAGCAGCCTTTTGCTCCTTACCTCTCGAAGGGCTCTTCCAGTCTCACGCTTGGTGCGGCTGGGCCCTGTAGTCCTCGTTCTTGGCCAGCACCGCCCAGACGATACGGGCGGTCTTGGCGGCCTGGGCGACGACGGCGACCTTGACCGGTCGGCGGGCGAGCAGGCCCCTGATCCAGGGCGAGCCGGCGCCTGGCTTGGCGCGGACGTGGCGCAGGGCGCCGCTGGCGCCCAGGACCAGCAGCCGTCGCAGGGACCGATCGCCGGCCTTGCTGATGTGACCGGTGAGCCGGGTCTTGCCGCCGGTGTCGTGATTGAGCCGGGTCAGGCCGACCCAGGCGGCGAAGTCGCGGGCCGAGTCGAACTGGCGCGCATCGCCCACCGCGGCGACCACGGCATGGGCGGTGACCGGGCCGACGCCCGGGATCTTCATCAGCCGGCGCGCGTCGGGGTGGGCCCGCGCCTGGGCCACGAGCACGGTGTCCATCGTCGTGATCTCGGTCTCCAGCGCGCGCCATTGGCGGACCAGCGGCGTCAGCGCCACCAACAGGCCGGGCGGAATGTCCGTCCCGCCGGCCAGGGCCAGCTCGATCAGCTCGGCGATGCCCGAGCGACCCTTCGAGGCGATCAGCCCCATCTCGTAGAGCATGGCGCGGATGGCGTTGCCGCTCTGCGTGCGCTGGCGCACCAGCAGGTCCCTGGCCCGATGCAGCGCCCGCTGGCCCTGCTGCTCCACCGTCTTGATCGGCACCAAGCGCATGGAAGGCCGGCTCACCGCCTCGCAACAGGCCTCGGCGTCGCGCGCGTCGTTCTTGTTGCGCCTGACGTAGGCCTTCACATACGACGCCGGCATCAGCCGCACCTCATGGCCGAGCGTAGTCAGCTCGCGCGCCCAGTAGTGCGCCGAGCCGCACGCCTCCATCCCGACCAGCGCCGGCGGCTGGCGCGCGAAGAACTTCAGCACCTGGCCGCGACGCAGCTGGCGCTGCACCACAACCGCACCCGTCGCATCGACTCCGTGAACCTGGAAAACGCTCTTGGCCAGGTCGATCCCAAATCTGATAACTTGCATGGCGGACGGTCTCCTCTGCTGGGTCCACTCACGGCCAGCATGGCACATCGATGCCGTTCGGGGGCCGTCCACCCCATCATCCCGGAAAGCGCGCAGCGCTTATCCGGGATCTACTTCCATCGCCGACGCTAAGGGTTTGTCAGGGAATAGCCGCGCGAGTTGGTGGGTTTGGCGCGATGGCGTAGTTCCATTCGCCATGGAAGTCGTGGCGGGTGAGGTTGATCCGCATCATGTCGGCGTCGGAGACGCTGACGCCGCTGGGATAGGATGCGGTGTCGATCTCGCATCGGACCGTCAGTCCGGTCTTGGTGGTGGTGGCGGCGATGAGCTGGACGATGGTTTGGTAGCTGACGAGCGGCTTGGCGCGCCAGTTCTGGCTGATGAAGGCAAAGAGGCGGTGCTCGATCTTGTTCCACTTGCTGGTTCCGGGCGGCAGGTGGTGGACCTCGATGGTAAGGCCGGTCTCGTCGGCGAAGGTTTGCAATTCGAGCTTCCACAACCGCACGCGCGAGCCGTTGCTGCCGCCGCCGTCGGCGGTGACCACCAGGCGGGTGGCGTCGGGATAGCGGGCGCGCCCCAGCTCGCGCCACCAGCGCCGGATGCTGTTGACGGCGAAGGCGGCGGTGTCGTGGTCGATGCCGACGCTGACCCAGCCGGCGTTGGCGGCCAGATCGTAGACGCCGTAGGGGACGGCCCGGCCGAGTTCCTTGATCAGGAAGTCATGCACTCGCACCGCCTCCGGGTCGCCCTTCGGCCGCCATTCCCGGCCGTTGTTCTTGAAGTCGCCGACCAACTCCTTCTTCTTGGTGTCCACCGAGATCACCGGCTGACCCTCGGCCAAGGCCAGTCTCGCCGCCGCGTCGATGTGGCCGAACTGGGCGTCGCGGTCGGGATGGCTGGCGCCTTCGGTGGTCTTGCGATTGCCCTGCAGGCTGTAGCCCGCCGCGACCAGCAGCTCGCTCACCAGCTGATGGCTGACCTGATGGCCCTGGGCTCGAAGCGCCGCCGCCAACTGGCGCGTGCTCCTTAAGGTCCAGCGCAGCGGCGACATCGGATCGCCGCGCGCCGTCGGCTCGACCAGGGCCTCCAAATCCGACACCAGCGTGGCGTCCTTCGCGGCCGTCGGCTTGCGCCCGCCGCCCGGCCGTCGGATGCGCCCCGCCGGCAGGTCCGCGCCGGCCAGCTCCTTCAGCCCCCGGCCGATGGTGCTGCGCGCCACC
>CALAEG010000155.1 GCA_937890965.1 uncultured Caulobacteraceae bacterium
ACGCAATAGGAACCCCGAGGACGGTTGACGGCGGGGATGGCTCCCGTATAATAATGACTGATCAGTCAGTTTTTATGTTGGACCGTGCCCAAGATCAGCGAGGCCAGGAAGGAGACGCGCCGCCAGCAGATTCTCGACGCGGCGCTGATCTGCTTTTCGCGGGACGGGTTCCACACCACCACCACCGCCGACATCGTGCGCGAGTCCGGCGTGAGCCAAGGCACGCTCTACCTCTACTTCGCCACCAAGGAAGACATCGTCGTCGCCCTGGCCGACGAGCGCCACCAGGGCGAGGCCATGATCAACGCCCTGGCCCAGGGCGAGCAGGATCCGATCCGCGGTCTGCTGGCGCTGATCGAGCTCTATGGCGAGGGACTGACCGATCCGCGGCACATCGACATGCGCCGCGTCGGAATCCAGGGCTGGGGCGAGGCGCTGAGGAACGAACGCATCCGCACCAGCGCCGTCGAAGGGCTTGCGACCGTGCGCGCGGCGATCGCGCGCCTGATCGAGCGGGGGCAGCACACTGGCCAGATCCGCGTCGAGATCGACGCGATCGCCGTCTCGCGCACCCTGGTCGCCACCTTCCAGGGCCTGGTCCTGCAGATCGCCTGGGGCGAGGTCTTGGACTTACGGGCCTGCGGCCAGGTCGTTCTGGGCCTGATCCGCGACTCGCTGCTGACGCCGGAGGGCCGCGCCTCGTTCGAGGCCGCCCTCGCCACATCGCCTGTCCACGCCGACTGAAGGAGAGCTTCTCATGGCCATGACCGAAACCATGACCGCGCCGTCGCCGCTGGGCGACACCCGCCCGCAACGGTCGAGGCGTCATTGGGGCGTGGCGCTGAAGGCGCTGCAGCGGCTGTTGGCCGACAAGGAAGACACCGGCCAGGTGTTCGAGATCATGGGCGCCCTGAACGGCGACTCGACGGCGAGGAGCTACCGCCGCCTGCTCGAGACGCCGAACGGCGGCCGGCTGGCCTATGAGCATGTCGAACTGGCGCCCAGGCTGATGGACGACGCCTGGCTGGACAGTTTCGCCCCCGGCACCGTCGGCGCGGCCTATCGCCACTTCGTGCGCAGCGAAAACATCTCCGCTGACGGCCTGGCCGAGATCAGCCGCCAGCGACAATCCAAGGTCGATCAGGCCCATCCCCACGCCTGGTTCGGCCGCCGCACCCGCGACAGCCACGACATCTGGCACGTGCAGTCCGGCTATCACCGCGACGGGCTGGGCGAGGCCTGCCTGGTGGCCTTCTCCTATGCTCAGACCGGCAGCCTGGGCTGGGCGGTGATCGCCCTTGGCGCCGCCCTGCGTTCTCGCCGCGGTCGGACCAGGCATCCGTACATCGGCGCCATCTGGCAGGGCTACAAGCGCGGCAAGGCCGCCGCCTGGCTGGCGGGCGAGGACTATGAGCAGCTGATGAGCGAGCCGCTGGACGCCGCGCGCCGGCGGCTGAACATCACGCCGCCGACCCTCTACGACGTCATCCCCTGCGCGGATCGCGACGGCGCGTTGCCGGCGGCCTGAGGGCCGTCAAGCCTTGGGCGCGGCTGTATATTCGCTCCAGGAGAAGGGAATCGTGCCGCCGTCGCCGGCCAGGCGCCACAGGCGGCCCGAGACCTCATCCATACGAATGGCGTTCCAGACCAGCTGACCGTTGGACTGCATGATCGTCGACCAGGCATACACCCGGTAGTGCCCGGCCGGCGGCGGTGAGGTCTCCAGGAAGGTGATGGTCGCCGGCTTGTCGTCCCAGGCCAGAACCGTCTCGCCGGTCGAGATATTGATCCGCAGCAGGCCGCCGTTCTCCTGCGGCGACCCGGTCAGGGAAACCGCCTCATAGCCCGCGGCCGGCGCCGCCGGAGCGACGGGTGGCGGGGCGGGCTGTGTGCAGGCGGCCCCCAGGCCGGCGATCGCGACGATGGCCGCGATACGTTTCAGGTGAAGTGTCATTGTCTCGCCCCCTTGGATGCCCGAGCCAACGTAGCTCAACTTCAGCGACCGGCAAGGCTTCAGCGCGCCAGCCGGCGTAAGACCTCCGCCGCGAACTGAGACAGCGTGTCGTCCCGCGCGCCCATGACCACGATGCGATCACCGGGCCGGGCCAGCTCCACCAGCCGGTCGCCACAGGCCGCGCGGTCGGCAAGCGCCTGGGCCTTGCGGCCGCGCTGTTCAAGCGCCTCGGTGATGTCGCGGCTGGTGACGCTGCGGTCGGTGGTGCCGCCGTAATAGACGGGCTCGGGCATGAGCAGCACGTCCTCGGCCGCCATCCGCTCGGCGAAGACCTCCACGAAGGCCTCCTTCATCAGCCGCAAAGGCCCGTAGCCGTGCGGCTGGAACGTGAGCAGCAGCCGGCCTGGAAAGGCGTGCAGGGTGTCGAGCGTGGCGGCGATCTTGTCCGGATTGTGCGCGAAGTCGTCGATCACGGTGACGCCGCCGGCCGTCCCCACCACCTCGAACCGCCGCCGGATGCCACTGAACGCGCCCAGCGCCGCGGCGGCCTCGACCAGGCCGACGCCGCAGGCCTGGGCCGCGCCAAGGGCCGCCAGCGCATTGGCGATATTGTGCAGACCGGGAACCTGGAGGTGCACAGAAACCGTCTCGGCCGTGGCGCGCGCGGTGACCGGGAAGCTGACGCCGTCCGGACGCAGCGTGGGCGGTCCCGCCAGCAGATCGGCGGCCTGGTCGCTCAGGCTGTAGGTGACGGTCCGCTCGGCCGGCGCGGCCGTGGCCAGGGCGCGAGTCTCGGGGTTGTCGAGGTTGAGCACGGCCGTCCGGGCCTTGGCGGTAAAGTCGCCGAACAGCACCCGCAGCTCCTCCATCGACTTGTGGTCGAGGGAGACGTTGTTCACCACCGCGATGGTCGGCTGAAAAAGCGCGATCGAGCCGTCGCTCTCATCGACCTCGCTGACGAAGGCCGGGCCCGAGCCGATGCGCGCGCTGGCGAAGGGCGCATCGGCGGCGATGTAGTTCTTCATCTCCGCGCCGTTCATGATGGTCGGGTCCTGCCCCGCCCGGTCGAGGATCCAACCGATCATGCCGGTAGTGGTCGACTTGCCGCTGGTGCCCGCCACCCCGATGCGCTGGGCCGCGGCATTGAACAGCTCGGCCAGCAGCTCCGCGCGGGTCATGATGGCCAGATCCAGCCGGCGCGCGGACTGGACGTCCGGGATGCTCTCCTCGACCGCGCCGGACATGACCAGGATCTGGCCGGGACGGTTCACGCCGCTTCCGTCCTGGGGGTGCAGGGCCACGCCCCGCCC
>CALAEG010000156.1 GCA_937890965.1 uncultured Caulobacteraceae bacterium
TTCTCTGTTGATGAAGGCAGCCGTTGAGGGTCCGCAGCGGCTCGACCTGCAGGTTTCAGCGAAGCGCGACCGCACCCGGGGGGTATCAAAACTCTACCGGCTCTCGGTCGAGCGACCGGTCCCCATGCCACGCAGAGAATTTTTTCCGGTGGCCCAGAAATCCGTGGCCGTGGTTGCATGCTTGGAACCTTCGATCTCACATACCCCACACTCGATCGCCGGCCAGCCTAATTAACGGAAATCATTGCGGTTTGTAGGGCGCTGCGTCGGGTGTGTACCCGATCTCCAGCCTCGCTCCTTAGCGAGGCTGCCCCGCCCCATTATTATTTTCGGACCTTGCAAACGGCCACGCGGCTTGGCGGCCGCCGCGGAGAGTCCGCTTCTGGCTCTTAGCGGACGTTGGGAAGGTCCGCTTGTTGGCACGCAGCCAACGGCAGCTTTCGACCCTAAGCCGACATTCGGGGTGCAGCCTCGGTGGCGTCCGCGAGACCGACAGTCAGACGCCCTTCATCCTGGCCATCGCCAAGGCGTCGACGTAAGCGCCGTCACGCATGGCGAAGTCCTGGTGTCGCCCCTCGCGGACGAATCCGAACCGCTCGTAGAGGCTGATCGCGCGAGTGTTGTCGGCGGAAACTGTAAGTTCGATCGACGGCGGCCGCATCCTCTTCCCCGACATCAAGGCGAAGTATCTCGATCTTGCGCGGCAGTGGCGCGAGTTGGCCCGGCGGACGCCGGTGGGAGCGCGATCGGCGGCGGACGCGGTTTTGGTCTGACAAGCCCCAATCACAGGCTCAAGCCGTCGAGCGTCCTGGATATCCGCGCACGCGTGACCGGATCGCGGAACGGAAAGGCGCGGAGAAAGTCGGCGCCCTTGAGGTCGGGCCGTCGTTTGAGCGCCGACTGAGCCCAGAACGTCGCGCGGGCGTGGTCGCCGTTGAGTCCGTGGGCGACGGCGGCGATCAGCTCGATCAGCGGATGCGCCCGCGGCGCGCGCGCGGCGCGATCCGCCCACCCAGCAGCTTCGGCCGGCTGGTCGAGCACCATGTGGGAGAACGAGCGCACCCCGAGCATGCCGTAAAGCAGGGGGTCGAGCGGGCTGAGCTCGAGCGCGGCGTCGACGAGACCCTGACCATGGGCGCCCTCTCCGATCAGCGTCCCCGCCCAGGCCCGGGAGTATTTGCCCTGGGCGTAGCTGGGACTGAGCTCGTTGGCCCGATCCAGCCAAGGCAGGCTCGCCTCCAGATCGCCGCGCAGCCAGGATGCGCGCCCCATCACAAGATTGCCGAACGGATCGAGCGGCTCGTGCTCGAGGCTCTGTTCTGCGAAGCGGTGCGCCAGGTCGGCGGCCTGGCTCACATCGTCGGCGAAGTGCAGAAAGGCGCTCTCGAAGTGGGCGAAGGAGAGCCCCGCGTAGGCGCGGGCGAAGCCGGGCTCCTTCGCGATCGCCTGCTCGAAAAGGGCCGTCGCGCGCTCGTTCCCATTGGGGCTGAACTGGTAGAGGTGGTGGAGTCCGAGGTGATAGGCCGACCAAGCGTCGAGGTTCTGCGGCGACTTCAACGCGCGCCTCGCCTCATTGGCCGGGATCTGCAGCTCGAGGGCGTTGACCACCGAGCGCGCGATCTCGGCGCGGACCTCATGCACAGCGCCGACTTCGGCCCGGTAGCACTCGCTCCAGACGATGCCGCTGTCATTGGTATCGCAAAGCTCGACCATCACGGTCATGCGCTCTTGGGCGATCTCGACGACGCCGGACAGGCAGTAGCGGACACTTAGCGCGGTGCGAACACGCTCGATCGCGGCATCCGAGCCACGAAACTGGAATGACGACCCGCGCGCGATGACGAAGAGCCAGCGCAGGCGGGACAGCTCCACGATCAGGTCGTGCGGCAGAGCGTCGGCGATCGAACCGTACGCGCCGGCGACTCCGACAAGGGCGAAGGGCAAGACAGCGATCGACGGTCGGGACGCCTGATCATCGACTCGCGCTGCGTGCGCCTCATCAGCCGGGCCCATGGCTACAGCGGTCGGTGCGCCGGTGGACGCCACATCGCCGACGAAGCGAAAACCGAGCTTGTGGATGGTGCGGATCAGCCGCTGCGCTTCGCCGTTGTCCCCTATGGCTCGCCGCGCCGACTTCACTCGGCTCGCGACGGCGGACTCCGAGACGATCCGGCCGCCCCAGATGCGTTCGATGATCTCGTCCTTGCTGACCACGCGCTCGCGGTTCTCGATGAGCAGGCGCAGAAGCGCGAAAACCTGCGGCTCGATCGACACCAATGCGTCGCCCGATTGGAGCTCGCGCGTGTCGGTATCCAGCCGATATCGGTCGAAGGCGTGGATCATCGTGGCCGCGAGCTTACATCTCCAGAACTTCTCCGGGAAATCTCCACGCGCTCGCCAAGGATGCCGCGACGCAGGCGGCTAGCTTGGGCTGGTGTTCCGGGCGCGGTGTCCGGGGCAGAACAGGAGATCAATCATGCCACTCGTGACGATCGACGTGATCAAAGACGTCTTCACCCCCAGCCAGAAGCGCGACCTGATCGAAAAGGTCACCGACGCTATGGTTTCGGTGGAAGGCGAGGCCCTCAGGGGCGTGACCTGGGTTCGTGTCCAGGAAATCGAGCAGGGCGACTGGGGGATCGGCGGCAAGACGCTGACCGCCGCAGACATCCACGCGCTCGCGGGCCAGAAGGCCGCGTAGCGCCTCCCACCGTCGCCTGGTGTCCACGGACATCAGGCGGCCACGGGCGCTGGCGACATGACCACTCTCACCGTTCTCACCAACGTGCCGTTGAGAGACGGCCAGCAAGCTAAAAGACTTTCCAGCGCCGCTCCCTGGCACCTACCCAGACCCTAGCGATCCCGCGGAGCGAGCGGCAGGAGAAAGCTCGCAGCAGGCGGCTTGGTGGCTCAGTCGCCAACTTCCGCTTACGACCCAAAGCGGAAGTTCCGAGGGTCCGATGTTAGGCTTGCCCTTGCGTTTGTCCGTTTTCCCGTCCGGAATTCAAAGTGTCCCGAAACTCAAGCCGCTTGGGGCCAATCCGGACAAGATCGTCGCGTCCGATCCACCATCGATTTCCGGACAGCGGACCTTCGGAAGGACTGGGGTGGGTGGATTCCTGACTCTGGACCAGGCCGGACTTTCGGCTGTTTGCGACGTTTCCCTTGCCCCTCGCTCCGCGCCGTCGCTACGGTTCCGGCTGCGGCCGAGGGGTGGGGTCGCCCCAACATGTCGGACATCTTTATCAGCTACGCGCGGTCCACAGCGAACCAGGCCCAGGCGGTCGCTGAGGCGTTGCGTGCGCTCGGCTACAGCGTGTGGCGCGACGACGATCTGCCGGCGCACAAGCCCTACGCCGAGGTGATCGAGGAGCGGCTGACGGCGGCGAAGGTGGTCGTCGTTATCTGGTCGGCGGAGGCGGCGAAGTCCGAATGGGTGCAGTCGGAGGCGGATCGGGCGCGAAATGACCGCAAACTGGTGCAGCTTCGGATCGACGACGCGGCGCTGCCAATGCCCTTCGACCGCATCCAATGCGCCGACCTGGCGGGTTGGGCCGGCGACCTCGCTGCACATGAGTGGCGCAAGGTCATCGACAGCGTCGCCAGCCTTACCGCGCATTCCCCGCCACTGACCAATGACGCGCCCACGGCCGGCTCGGCCCGAAAGAATTCAATCTGTGTTCTGCCCTTCGCCAACATGAGTGGCGACGCCGAGCAGGAGTACTTCAGCGACGGCATCAGCGAGGACATCATCACCGATCTGGCCAAGGTCTCGGCCCTTTCAGTGGTAGCCCGCAATACGGCTTTCACCTTCAAGGGCAGGGCCGTTGATGTGCGCCAGGTCGCCCGGCAGCTTGACGTCAGCCACATTCTTGAAGGCAGCGTCCGAAAGGCCGGTGGGCGGGTCCGGATCTCCGCCCAGCTGATTGACGGCGCCTCGGGCGACCATATGTGGGCCGAGCGTTACGACCGTGATTTGACCGATATCTTCGCGCTGCAGGACGAAATCTCCCAGGCCATCGTCGCGGCCTTGAAACTGCGGCTCCTGCCGGCGGAAAAGGCGGCCATCGAGCGGCGCGGGACGCAGAACCTCGAAGCCTACAACCTCTATCTCATGGCGCGGCAGCACCTCGTCAGCGGCAATTCAGGCGATCAGCGGGCCTCTGAGGCCATTGTCCGCCTCTGCCGCAGGGCGACCGAGATCGACCCCGACTATGCCCGTGCCTGGGCCTTGATGGCCGATGCGCAGACGTCGTTGCGCTTCGTTCACGGCCGACCGGATGACGGACTGGCGGCCGCCGAACGGGCTCTCTCGCTGGATGCGGGTCTGGCCGAGGCGCGCGCCGTCAGGGCCAGACATCTATTCCGGCTGGGGCGTCACGACGAGGCGTCCGTCGAGATCGAAACCGCCCTCCGTCTGGACCCCGAGTCATTTGAGGTGAATGAATCCGCCGGTATGTTGTGTGTCAGAGAGCGTCGGTTCGGGGACGCCATCGGCTACTATGAGAAGGCGGCGACGCTCATGGAGTCGTCAGTTGGCGCCGCTGGGATGCTGATCACCTGCTACGGAGCGGTCGGCGACGGGGCCGGCGTTCACCGTTCGGCGCAGATGACCCTTGCCCGCGCCGAAAAGGCCCTCGCGCAGGACCAGGGCAATGGAACGATCATGGGCTTTGGGGTATCGGCCCTCGCGGCCCTCGGTGAGACCGAACGGGCCAAGGACTGGATCGGCCGGGCCCTGCTGATCGATCCGGACAATTTGAATATGCGCTACAACTTCGCCTGCTCGCTGAGCGGCCAGCTCAAGGACAACGAAGGCGCTCTTGACCTGTTCGGCTCGTATTTCACGACAGCGAGCGTGGGCGACGTGAGCTTCGCCAAGATCGACCCGGACCTCGATGCCATTCGCCACGATCCGCGCTTCGTGGCCATGCTCGCGGCCGCCGAGGCGCGGCTGGCGAAAGCTGCTGAGTCGGGAGCGCCCTCCGCGCGGCCCCAGCGGTCACCCGATAGCGGAACCTAGGAATATCTACTTTGGGTCGATCATTGCCCTTAGCAGGCCGTTGAAGAAGTCGGCCAGGGTTGAGCGATGAAGGGGATTTCGTCGC
>CALAEG010000157.1 GCA_937890965.1 uncultured Caulobacteraceae bacterium
GGCGGTGACCGCCAGCTGGTGGGCGTGGTTGCGGGCGAGATTGACGCCGACGACGTTTGCGCAGGCCCGCGCCTGGGCCTCGATCAGCCCCCAGGAGCCGTCGCGCGAGCCGTCATTGACCAGGATCAGCTCGAAGTCCGCGCCCGCGGCGTCGCGCGCGGCCGCCAGCATGCGCGCGCAAAAGGCCTCCAGCGTCTCCTGCTCGTTGTAGCAGGGCGCCACGATGGACAGCGCCGGCCGCCGGTCCTCGAGCGGGGCGGGGACGGGTGCGATCTTCAGCTCAGCCTTGCGCGCGGCGGGGGCGCGAAAGGCGAGGCGCGCCGGCTCGTCGTCCTGCAGCTTATCCCCGACCGCCAAGGCGCGCGCTCCGATGCGTGACCGGCCGCCAGACTGCCCGCGGCCCTGTTAAGGGGCTTATAACCCCGTTCGCCTGGACGGCGCATCCCTAACGCCCGGACGTCCCGCGCCGGCTCGCCCGCGCTCAATTCAGGCTGATATAGTGTTGGCTGGTGAAGGCGTGCAGGATCGGCAGATCCACCAGGGTCGTGAAGAGGAAGGCGCTGGCCAGCATGACCAGAAGGCCCATCAGCGACCACTCTCGATAGAGCTTCTCTGGCCTTTGCGCCGAAGACCCGGGCGCCATGGCGATGCTTAGGTACTTGGTGAACAAGGCCACCACGATGGGCAGCAATAGAATGTACTCGATGCGGTATTTCACCAGGAAAACCGCCAAGAAGAAGATCGACAAAAGCGCATAGACGAAACAGGAGAGCGTGAGGGACTCTTCCGAGTATCCAGCGAAGCTTGCGCGATAGCGGACGAGCAGGTCGCGTCCGTGGGATTTCGATATTTCCCGATATTCGGAGAGCCGCTTGGCCGCCATCAGAAAGGCGCCGCCGAGCCAGTAGGCGAAGATGATGGATGACGGGGGCAGGGTGCTGGGATCGATCATCGCCCAGCCGATGATCAGCCGCAGCGGGTTGTTGATCGACTCCGAGATGACGTCCAGATAGGCTTTGTTCTTCGTGCGCAACGGCGGAACGTTGTAGACGAGGCCCTGAAGCGCGAAGACGCAGGCGGCGGCGAAGGTCGCGGCGCCCGCGAGCCGGCCGCAAGCCAGGCCGGCGGCGACAAGCAGAGCCCATTCCAACGCGATCAGGCGACCGTCGAGCACATGCTGCACCGAGGCCCTGGCGGCTTTGGTGGGATGGTGCCGGTCGAAATCCCGATCCAGGTATTCGTTGATGACGTAGTTCGCCGACGCGATGCAGACCGCGGTCATGAACCCCAGCGCGATGGATGCGACCGGCGATGCGCTGTGAACGCCCCTCAACAGGCAGGCGAGGACGATCCCCGGAACGATGAAGACGTGCTTGGCGCTATGGTCGAGCCGGGCGATGCGGACATAGTCGCGCAGCGTTCCGGAAACCTCGGGTCTGGCGGCGGGCGTGACGCTGGTCATCTGAAGGCTCCGACCTTCAGGCGGTAGTCGGTTTGCTTTAATAAAGCGCTATCGGGGCCCGGCTCAGCGAAGCGCGTAGACGTCGAAGTCCTCGCCGCTGAGGGATGGCCCGAACCGGGCGAGCTGAACGGTCGCCTTGCGAAACGCCTGGATCTCGTCAGGGGTCATGGTCAGGCTCCAGTCATACCCTTCCATGTTTTTTCCGCCGGTGGTGAGGCCGCCCAGACGCTCCTGAAGCAGGATGACCACGGGCGATCCGGTTTGCGCCCGCAGGCGGCGCGCGTTGTCGAGGACGTCGCCCAGGGACAGGTCGAGCTGCGCGCGCTTGGTGAACCGCACAATGGCGCCGTACCGGTGCTCACGCATCAGGTAGAGGCGATTGGCAGATAATAGGGCAGCGCCTCCAGGTCGTAGTCGGGATCGGCCATCAGGACGGCTTGACGCAGGTCGAGTCGGCTCTCGATCAAACGCGCCAGATCCTGGCTGCGGCTCCAGGGCGGGCCGGGACGAACGATCCGAATGAGGTCGAGGCTGCCCGGGATGGCCTGAAGGAAGAGCAGCGCCAGAAACGCGATACCGCCCCACCGGGCCAGAACGGCCGTCAGCTCTCGCCCTTCGGCTGGCGACGTCGACGCCGGCTGGACCCGACGGAGATCCAGACACATCCAGTAGAGGGCGATCAGAAGGACGATCCAAAGCGCTTCGTGGCGGTACTCTCCGGGCGCGCCCACGGCAAACAGCAGCGACAGGCCCCAGAGCCCCGCGAAGGCCGCTATGCAGGCTGCCGGCCGCCTGACCAGGCCGATGGCGCCGCCGAACAGCAGCATCGACATCAGCGTTTCGATGGGCTTGGCCAGCCCATCGGGCCAGGGCGTCGCGCCGCCAAACAGCGCCTTCACGCAATCGGTGGTGATCGCCGCGAACTGCGAGGCTGGGTCGAGGGCGGCCTTCAGCGCCGGTATGAACGGCGGTCCGCCGGACCAGTCGGGTACGCCCGCATCGTTGAAGGTCGGGAAGACGGTAAGGGCGCAGACGAGCACGCCGGCGGCGGCGATGACCGAGTTGAGCACGAACACCTTGAGCGCCGGCGTCCAACTGAGGCCGGTCTCGAAGACGATGTCGAGCCCCCAGAAGAGCAACAACGCGCCGGCGAGGGGAACCGAATGCACGTTGCAGTTCGCGAGCAGAAAAAGCAGGACGCCAAGGACCACGCCGCGGCCGCGTTGACTGGGGTAGGCGGCCGCGAACAGGAAGATGAGAAGGACAGAGACGCCGTAGTTGCGCGCCATCACCGAATACTCGAACACGGCGAAGTGCGAGATCAGGATCAGGACGATCGTCGGCCATGAAAATGGCGAGCGCACCGCCAGGACCAACATCGCCAGCGCCGCGACGATCAGCGCGACGACGGGGAGCACCGCCGGCGTAGCGACGACAGCGTAGGCGCCGCGCAACAGCACGTACCACAGCAGCGGGTGTCCCTCGCCATGAATGGCCGCGAAAAAGCCAGCCGGGGATTGGCCTTGCAGCGCAAGGGTGAGCGCCCGCACCTCATCTCGCCAGAAGGCGTGATGCAAGACGGCGACAACCACGGCGACGAGCCAGATGAGGAAGAGACCGTAGTTGATCGACCGCTCGCCGATCGACTTGGGCCGGGCGGCGGGCGGCAGGTCGCTTGGCAAGTCGCGTCTCCGCACATCGTAGACTCGGACGCTCCTCAGCGTCTGGCGATGTCCTTACACCGCCGCCCCTTAACGGGGCGTCGCCCGGGCTTGGCGCCTGTCGCGTGGAAAAGAGCCGCCCCATGAGCGCGCTTGCCGGCCTTGGCGATCGGGTGGCAAGTTCGGCGCGAGCGACATCAAGGGAGAGACCGATGCGCATGTTTCTGAAGGTTCAGATGGAGGTCGAGGCCGCCAATCGGGCGGTCAAGGACGGCAGCCTGCCGAAAATCGTCCAGGGCTTCACCGACAGGTTCAAGCCCGAGGGGGCCTGGTTCACCTCGGTGGACGGCAAACGCACCATGATCGCGATCTTCGATCTGCCCTCGACCGCCGACATCCCAGTGCTGGCCGAGCCCTTTTTCACCGGGATGAACGCGACCGTCGACATCGCCCCGGCCATGGACGCGGCCGACCTGCAGGCGGGCCTCTCGGCGCTCTGAATCTACGGGGCCAGGAGTCTTGGCGCTTGCTGGTCGCGGCGGTCACAAACCGCAGCCGCCCAAGCCCGACAAATCCTTTGACCTTTTCGGCTGGTTTCCCTATTTTCCGCGCTCTTTTCGAGGGTCGGGGCAAACAGCCTCGTATCCCGATAGGCCGGAAGTCCCGCAACGGACCTTCAGACGCGCCGGATCGCAGCGATGCGCCCGGCGCCGTTTCGTGTTTATCGGGCGCCTTTGGAAAACCGTTTTATCGAGCGAAAGACCTGAATGCCCACGATCAACCAGCTTATCCGCAAGCCGCGGCGCCCCAAGCCCACGCGTAACAAGGTTCCGGCGCTGAAGGGTTGCCCGCAACGCCGCGGCGTCTGCACCCGGGTCTATACGACCACGCCGAAGAAGCCGAACTCGGCGCTGCGTAAGGTCGCCAAGGTGCGGCTGACCACCGGCATCGAGGCGCTCTGCTACATCCCCGGCGAAGGTCACAATCTGCAGGAACACTCGGTGGTCCTGATTCGTGGCGGCCGGGTGAAGGATCTTCCCGGCGTGCGCTATCACATCCTGCGCGGCGTGC
>CALAEG010000158.1 GCA_937890965.1 uncultured Caulobacteraceae bacterium
GCGAGAAAGGCGTCGCGGGCCACCGACTGGTTCGATCCGCTCGCCGCCGCCCACAGCACCGCGCAGTCGGGCTGGCGGCGCAGCGCCTCCATCTCGATCTCGTGCAGGCGTCTGGGCCCCGCGCCCGGATAGACGCCCGGCTCGGCGCGCCGGTGGATGGCGGCGAAGTCCTCCAGAACCTGGTCGCGCGTGACCCGCATGCCCGCCAGTTCGCGGGCCGAAAGTCGGCCGATCCTGGCCTCCTCGCCACGCCTGGGGGTCCCGGTCTCGGGGTCGATAAGGAAGCGCGTGCAGCGCAGATGCAGAACCTCGCCCCGCCCGATCAGGCCCGGGTTGGCGGCATGGCGCTCGATATGCCGCCGGGCCAGATCCGGTCCAGCCAGGGTGTCGCCGTCCAGAAAGAGCAGGAGGTCGCCGGAGGCCGCCCGCGCGCCGGCATTGGAGGCGGCCGAGCGCCCCTTGGCGGCGGCGTGGCGCACGACGACCAGCGGCAGGCTTGGCGGCGCCTCGGCCAGGACGGCCTGCGTGTGATCGGTCGAGCCGTCGTCGACCACCACCACCTCGACCGCGGCCGTCTGCCGGGTCAGCGAGGCCAGGGTGAGCCGCAGCCGATCGGCCTCGTCGCGGCTGCGGATGACCACGCTCAGGCTCACGGCGCGTCCTCCGCCGCCTGGAACAGACCGAGATCCTCGAGCACGCGCACCACTTCGGCGGCGACCAGCCGGCAGCCTTCGGCGTTGAGATGAAGTGCGTCCAGCTTCAAACGATCGGCCCCGGCCCGAGCGAGAATGGCATCGACATCAATGACCGATATGCCCGTCTTTTGCGAGAGTTCGATCAGGCCGAGATTGAACTGGCGGATGCGGGTGGAAAAGCTGTCCTCCATGCCCAGATGGGCGTGGATCTGGTCGCCGGGCACGGCCGACGAGACGTTGTAGATCAAGATCGGCGCCTGGGTATGGGCCCGGATCCGCTCGATGATGCTCTTGAAAGCCGCCATCGATTCGGTGACGCCGAGCGCCGGCGCGCTCTCGAAATCATCGCGAATCCAGGCCTGGTCATCAGCCGGCCAGTCGGGCCATCCCGAGGGCAGCAGCAGGTAGCCATGGCGCCGGTTGCGCACCAGCGAGATCATCAGGTCGGGCTGGATGGACAGGACGATGGCGTCGGCCTCGGTCTCGAACACCGCGGTGCTGAACTGGCTGGTAGCCGGGTGGGAGGACAGCGGCAGGTCGCGCGCGGCCAGCTCCATCGGGACGGCGCCGGTCGCCTCGAGCAGCGCATCGGAGCGCGACCAGGTCTCGTGGCGAAATCGGATCGTCCAGCCCGGATGGCGCTCGCGCACGATCTCGTTGACGCCGTTCCAGCCCAGCGTCCCGCCCAGCCTGAGCGAATGCAGCGTATCGCGCAGATCGAGATTGCCCTTGGCGAAGAGGGTCAGACGATTCAACCAAGCGCCTCATTCAAAAGCCTTGGAGCGGCTTAACGCCGATCCGAGCAATCGCAAACGCGTTCCAGGCCGACGGCGACGAAGCCCGGGCGATGTCGGCTTAAGACGGGACCGGTTCCGCCAGCGCCGCCGCCAGCTCCGCGCCGAGCTGGGCCACGCTGAAGGGTTTGCTCACCAGGTGGGCGCCCGCATCCACCACGCCGTTGTGCACGATGGCGTTGCGGGTATAGCCGGTCATGAAAACCACGCGCAGCTTGGGCCAGCGCCGCCGGGCTTCCTCGGCGAGAACCCGGCCGTTGGTTTCCGGCATCACCACATCGGTCAGCATCAGGGCGACCTCTGGATGCGCGCCCAGCTGCTCGAGCGCCGCCTTGGCGCCGTCGGCCGAGATCACGTCGTAGCCGAGCTCGCCCAGCGCCTCGACGGCGAATTCGCGCACCCCGATCTCGTCCTCGACCACCAGCACGGTCAGGTCGCGGCGTCCGGGCGCCTCCGAGCGCAGGGCTCCCGCCACCGGGCGGTCGAGATCGGTCTGGGAGCGGGGCAGGTAGAGCTTGACGGTCGTGCCGACCCCGACCTCGCTATAGATGCGGATATGGCCGCCGGACTGCTTGATGAAGCCCTGCACCTGGCTCAGGCCCAGGCCGGTTCCCATGCCGGTCGGCTTGGTGGTGAAGAAGGGCTCGAACACCTGGCCGAGGACGTTGGCCGGGATGCCGACGCCGGTGTCGGTGATCGCCACCATCACGTACTGGCCGGGTTTGACGTCCTCGTCGGCCTCGGCATAGGCGCGATCCAGGTAGGCGTTTCCGGTCTCGATGGTCAGCTTGCCGCCATTGGGCATGGCGTCACGCGAATTGATCGCCAGGTTGACGATCGCCGTCTCCAGCTGCGGCAGGTCGATATGGGCGCGCCAGAGCCCGCCCGCCGACACGGTTTCCACCGCGACGGTCTCTCCCAGCGTGCGGCGCAGCAAGTGGGTCATGTCCGTGACCGTCTTGGCGATATCGGCGTCCGTTGGCCGCAACGGCTGCAGCCGCGAGAAGGCCAGCAGCCGCTGGGTGAGCGCCGCCGCGCGCTTGGCGCCTTCCATGGCGTGCTCGGCCAGCCGCACCAGTTTGGGGTCACCATCGGAAAACCGGCGCAGCAACAGGTCCAGATTGCCCATCACGATGCCGAGCATGTTGTTGAAGTCGTGGGCGATCCCCCCGGTCAGCCGACCGATGGCCTCCATCTTCTGGCTTTGCCGCAGGGCGGCCTCGACCTTTTCACGCTCTTCGATCTGGGCCTCCAGATCCCGGTTGGCCAGCCTGAGCGCGCGGGCGTCCAGGCTCATCACCGCGAACATCAAAGACGCCATCATCACCAGGAACCCAGGGGCGATATACCGGCTCAGCCGGCGCGCCAGGGGCTCGGTGCGGTCGCGAAGATAGACCGTCCCCCGCTTGACGCCGCCCTGCGCCACCGAGGCGAAGACGATGACCTGGCCTGGCGCCGTGGCCGGGGTCTTAACCTGTGAAAGCCGGTCGGCGATGTGCGAGCGGGTGAAGCTGGCCACCCGCCGGCCCTGGTCGTCGAAGATGCCGACGGCGTCGACGCCGCTGTTGGCGCGCAAGGCGTTCGCATAGTTCTGCAGCGCCTCATGATCGCCAGAGACCAGGGCGGCGGTCACGGTGTCGGCCAGGACGCGGGCCTGGACGTTAGCGGCCTCGGTGGTCTGCAGCCGGTACTGGCTCTCGTCATAGAGCGCCACGGCGATGCTGGCGGCGACCAGGACGATCGCGCTGGCCAGGACGAATGCCAACTGCAGCCGCCTGGGGCTGACAAGGCCCCGACCCCACCCAAACATCAGCTCCTCCGAGCCTCAACTCACGCGTCGCCGGTTTCCGACCGACGGCAGATGCAGCGAAGCCCCCGCCGACTCAATACCACACGATTTTAAAAGCGTTCTGGTGAGGGGATAAATTTGCCAGCGAGCGAACCCGGCGGCGTCAGCGCCAGCCGAAAGCGGCATCGACCATCTCGGGCTCATGCAGCGTGGCGGCGAGGGACTGGCCCTCGATGACGCAAGATCCGCGCCCCTGGGCGTCGACGAAGCAGGTCGCGTTCTTGCCGAAGGCGGCGGCCATGAGCGCCGGGCGGTCGGTCTGCAGGTGAGACAGGGGGATCCTGACCCAGGCCGAGGGGGAAGCGCCGGTGGCGACGCAGAGGCTCGATCCGTCCGGAATCGCCAGCACCGGGCCATGGACAGCCACGCCGCTGGCCGGCTGTTGTCCCCGGCAGATATCGGCCGCGCAGGGCCCCGCGCCGAACGCCATCGCCATCGTCGCCGTCAGCAGGGAGATGATCAGCTTTTGGCCCACGCTTGCACCTCAAATCCCTAAAGCGGAAACGGGGGCAAAAGTTCCAGCGGGCGCTGAAACGCTTACCGCGCCGCAGCCATTCGGCCGACCATTTCACTCATTTCGCTGAGCCGATAAGGCTTGCGAATAAACTGTCCGTGGTCGGGCAGATCTGTCTCGGGGATGTCGGCCCGTCCCGAGGTGACAATCAGCCGGATTTGCGGCCAGCGGCTGTGGACGAGGCGAACCAGACGGATGCCGTCCATCTCGCCCGGCATATTCACGTCGGTGAACAGCACATCGACCGGTACGCCGGTTTCAAGGATCGCTATCGCCTGTCCGGCGTTAGCGGCTTCGATCACGCGATAGCCGGCATCCTCGAGTTCACAGACGCTCAACTGGCGAACGAGGGCCTCGTCTTCAGCGACCAGGACGATGAGGGTTTTGGTTTCCGGTTTCATTGACAAGAAAAACCGGCTCAAGAGACAAAAGTTCCACGTTAACACACATTAAGATTCATAGACTTGAGGCGTTTCGAGTAACTCCAAAGTAAAGCGTTGCCGTTGCGTGCTCTAATCCGGCGTGCGCCGCGGCGGCAAGACTCGGGCTAGGGCGTTGGTAAGGCGCGGGCTTTGCATTAGGAGGATTGGGTGATGCGCCGTTGTTGGGCGTGTTGGGGGCTTGCATGGTCGCGATGGTGATCCCGGGCGAGTGGGGCGGGTTGCGCCGAGACCGGCGGTTTCCCGCCGTCATCGGGTTCTGCCTTCTTGCGCTCGCCGGTCTGGCCGCGATCGCCGCCATCGTTACCGCCTCGCAGGCCGATCAGTGGTCGGCCCATTCGCTGCAGGTCCGCCAGGCGGAGGCCCAGCTGTTCAGCGCCGTTCAGGACGCCGAGATAGGCCAGCGTGGCTACCTGCTGACCGGAGACCTGGACTACCTCACGCCCTACACCCAGGCGCAGCTGGACCTGCCGGCCTTGCGCGCGCGGCTGCGCGATCTGACCCGAGACAATCCCGATCAGCAGGCCAGGCTGGACCGGCTCTATCCCCTGATCGACACCAAGATGGCCGAGCTGGCCCATACGGTCGCCCTGGGCAACGATGGCCAGGCCGACCAGGCCATCGCCATCGTCCGCACCAATCTGGGCCGCGACCTGATGCGCCGAATAAGGGCGGGAGTGGATGAGTTCGACGTCGCCGAACTGAAGCTTCTGGACGCCCGCCAGCAGCAGGCGCGCCAACTGAGCGGCACGCTCGATGTGACCGTTCCGATCGCCGTCGCCCTGGCCGGCATACTGGCCTTGCTGTTGACCCGCGCCGCCGGACGCTACGAGGTCGAGCTGGAGGGCCGCAACCAGAGCCTGGCGACCGAGATGGCCCGGCGCGAGCAGACCGAATCGCAGCTGCGCCAAGCCCAGAAGATGGAGGCGCTCGGCCAACTGACCGGCGGGGTGGCGCACGACTTCAACAACATGCTGGCGATCATCGTCGGCAATCTCGACATTCTGCTGCGTCGCCTGTCGCCAGACGAGCCGCGGTTGAGAGCGTCGGCGGAAAACGCGCTCAGCGGCGCCAATCGGGCCGCGTCCCTCACCCAGCGGCTTTTGGCCTTCTCGCGGCTGCAGCCGCTCGATCCCAAGCCAACCGACGTCAACAAGTGCGTCTCGGACATGTCCGAAATGCTGCGCCGGACCCTTGGCGAGACCGTGGTGGTCGAGACGGTGCTGGCCGGCGGCCTTTGGCGCGCCTTCGTCGATTGCCCGCAGCTGGAGAGCGCGCTGCTCAATCTCTCA
>CALAEG010000159.1 GCA_937890965.1 uncultured Caulobacteraceae bacterium
GCTCTACAGGATCGTCGAAACCCATCCCTAAGGACGCCCATGACCACCCAACGCATCGCCGTCATCGGCCTTGGCCAACGCATCGCCCACGTGCTCGCGGCCATGAAGGAGATGGGTTGGGACCTGCGCGTCGATGGCTATGTGGATCCCAGGCCCGTTGGGGCGCCGATCATGCAGGCCGCCGGTATCTCGCCAGGCCGGGAATTCGCCACGCCCGAGGCCCTGCTGGCCGCCGGCCCCTACGACCTGGTGATGATCGGCACGCCCAACCACCTGCACATGACGCATCTGAAGGCCGCCTTCGCCGCCGGCTATCCGATCTTTTCCGAAAAACCCATCGTGCGCACCGAGGCCGAGACCCTCGACCTGGCCCGCGCCATCGCGGCCGCCGGATCGCCGCCGCTCTATATCGGCCTGGTCATGCGCTCCATGCCGATCGTCAAGGAGACCATTGCGCGGGTGGATGCGGGCGAACTCGGCGAACTGATCTCGATGGACGCCACCGAGCACCTGCCGCCCGAGCACGGCGCCTATCTGGCGCGCAACTGGCGGCGGCGTTCCGATTGGGGCGGCTCCTTCATGCTCGACAAGGTCTGCCACGATTTCGATATCTTCGGGCGGCTGGCCAAGGCCAGGCCCGCCAAGGTGGCGAGCTTCGGCGGCCGGCGCATCTTCACGCCTGAGCGCGCCGATGCGCCCCGCCAGTACGAGGACGGATCGCCGGCCTACGCCATGCGCGACGCCGGTTGGTCGGCCTCCAACGATCCCTTCCAGTCGGACATGGACCTGGCCGACCACCAGACGGCCATGGTCGAGTACGACTCAGGCTTCCGGCTCTCCTTCCACTCCAACAGCCACGTGGCGCTGGCGGAACGGCGCTGGTACCTGGCCGGGACCGAGGGCACGCTGATCGCCGACCTGGTGCGCAACCGGCTGATGCTCCGCCGGGCGCTGAACCGTGGCCGGCCAGAGCGGATCGACTATGGCGGCATCACCGCCGACTCCCATAACGGCGCCGACCAGGCCATGGCGCTGGACCTGCTGGCGGCGCTGGAGGGCAGGGCGGCCTTCCCGGTGACGCCCTGGGACTCCATGGAGGCCGGCCTCACCGTCATGGCCATCGACCGCGCCATGGCCGAGGGCGTCATGCTCGACTGCGCGCCGATGTGGGCGGAATTCGACGAGGCGCGGGGCGCGAGGGCGGCGGCCTAGCTCGCACCGATCTTTATTCCGTCATGGCCCGACTTGTTCGGGCCACCCATGATCGCCGGCCCCTCACGTGTTCATGGGTCGCCCGGACAAGCCGGGCGATGACGGGTAAAAAGCTTGGGTGTTTTAGTACAGCGTCCGTCCCGCCCTGACCCTCTCCGCGGGCGCCGTGAACAGGGCGTTGACGGCCGCGCTGGAGCGGCCTCAGCGCCTGCACCAGGGCGGCGGACAAAAGGATCCAAGCACGATGGTGGCGATGGTCACGAAGTGCAGGAACGGCGTCGCGATCGGCCGCACCTCGCCATAGCCGACCGTGAACACCGTCAGCAGCACCATGTAGATGGCGTCGCCGAAGCTCCAGCCGGCCGCGACATAGGCGCTGGTCGCCAGCGCCACCACCACCAGCATGAAGGCGATGATCGAGACCAGATTGCGAAAGAGCGAGCCCGCCAGTCCGTTCATATCGCCCGCCGGCCGCCCCCTTCGCCGCTGGCGTCAGGCTAGGGCCGCCGGCGCCCGGCGGACTGTCATGAATCCGTCACGCGGCCCCGCTTGACCCATTAAGGCGATAAAAGCAGCGCGGCTTACGTGGCGGCGCCCTGAAAAACGGCTCTCCACAAGGGTCAGCCGCCTTGACAACACCTCGTCATCGCGGACTTTCAAAACCTAGCGACGGGACGATCGCATAAAGAGGAAGCGTTATGGCGGGACTTTGCGAAGGACGGGTGGCGATCGTCACCGGCGGCGGGCGCGGGATCGGGCGGGAATACTGCCTGATGCTGGCGGAAGAGGGCGCCAAGGTCGTGGTCAACGACCTGGGCGGCGCCCGCGATGGCGTCGGCGCCGACCTGGGTCCCGCCGACGAGGTGGTGAACGAGATCAAGGCCATGGGCGGCGAGGCGGTGGCCAATGGCGCCGACGTCTCCGACTGGGACCAGGCCAAGGGCATGATCGACCAGGCCGTTCAGGCCTTCGGCAAGCTCGATGTGCTGATCAACAACGCCGGCATCCTGCGCGACCGCATGCTGGTCAACATGACCGAGGCCGAGTGGGACGCGGTGATCAAGGTGCACCTGAAGGGCACCTTCGCCCCGGCGCACCACGCCGCCGCCTATTGGCGCGACCGCAACAAGGCCACCGGCGAGCTGGTCGGTGGACGGATCATCAACACCTCGTCGGTCTCCGGCATCTACGGCAATATCGGCCAGACCAACTATGGCGCCGCCAAGATGGGCATAGCCGGCTTCACCATCATCGCCGCGCGCGAGCTGCGCCGCTACGGGGTGACGGTCAACGCCATCGCGCCGGGCGCGCTGACCCGGCTGACCGAAGACCTGGGCGGCCCGATCACCGAGGAACGCAAGCGCTCGGGCGATCCGAAATGGGTCGCGCCGATCGCCGTCTGGCTGGCCAGCGAAGAGTCGGCCGAGGTGACGGGGCGCATGTTCGAGGCCAGCGGCGGGACGCTGGCCATCGCCGAGGGCTGGCACCGCGGCCCGACCGCTGAGCCGGTCCAAGACCCTAACCTGCTCGGCCCGATCGTGGCCGAGATGATGAGCAAGGCGCGCAAGAACGCCGGCATGAACGGCCAGGACCTCGACTGATGTGGCTCCCCGATTACGCCGCCGCGACGCCGGACAAGCCGGCGATGATTTCCGCCGACACCGGCGAGATCCTCACCTTCGGCGAGTTGAACGCCCAGTCCAACCGCATGGCCCAGCTGCTCTGTGCGCGAGGTTTGCGGCGCGGCGACCACCTGGCCATCCTGATGGAGAACAATCTCCATTTCATGGAGCCGGTCTGGGCGGGGTTCCGCTCGGGCCTCTATGTCACCACGGTCAACCGCTACCTGCCGCCGGACGAGGCCGCCTATATTGTCAACGACTGCGGCGCCAAGGCCATCGTCACCTCGTATGAAAAGCGCGAAACGGCGGCCGGCCTTGCCGAGCTGATCCCCAACTGTCCGATCCGGCTGATGATCGGCGGGACCATTCCAGGCTGGGAATCCTATGAAGACGCGCTGGCCGGCGCCTCTCCGGAGCCGCTGGCCGAGGAGTGGATCGGCGATTCCATGCTCTACAGCTCGGGAACCACGGGGCGGCCGAAGGGAATCTTGAGGCCCCTGCCGCAGCTGCCGGCGGCCGAAGCCTTCGCCATGCGCCAGCAGGCCAACCTGTACGGCTATAGTCAGGATACGGTCTATCTGTCGCCGGCGCCGCTCTATCACGCCGCGCCGCTGGCCGGCGTGCTGGGCGTGCTCTCCTTCGGCGGCACGGTGGTGATGATGGAGCGCTTCGACGCCGAACAGGCGCTGCAGATGATCGAGCGCTATGGCGTCACCCACAGCCAGTGGGTGCCGACCATGTTCGTCCGTATGCTGAAGCTGCCCGAGGGGGCCCGCAAGGCCCACGACCTCTCGTCGTTGAAGATCGCGGTGCACGCCGCCGCGCCCTGTCCGGTCGAGGTCAAGCGCCAGATGATCGAGTGGTGGGGGCCGCTGCTGTTCGAATACTACGCCGGCACCGAGGGCTCGGGCGCGACCTTCATCACCAGCGAGGACTGGCTGAAACACCCGGGATCCGTCGGCAAGGCGGGCGTCGGCATCCTGCACATCTGCGACGAGGACGGAAACGACCTGCCGCCGGGCGAGGCCGGGCTGATCTATTTCGAGCGCGAGATCGCCACCTTCGAGTACCATAACGACCCGGCCAAGACCCGCGCCGCCCGCCATCCCCAGCACGACAACTGGAACGCCTTAGGCGACGTTGGATACCTGGATGAGGAGGGCTATCTCTACCTCACCGACCGCCAGGCCTTCATGATCATCTCCGGCGGCGTGAACATCTATCCGCAGGCGATCGAGGACGCCTTGATCACCCACCCCAAGGTGGGCGACGTGGCGGTGTTCGGCGTGCCGGATGCGGAGATGGGCGAGGCGGTCAAGGCGGTGATCGAGCCGGCGCCCGGCCAGGAGCCCACCGACGAACTGGCGGCCGAGCTCCTGGACTACGCCCGCTCGAAGCTCGCCCACTACATGGCCCCGCGCTCGCTCGACTTCATCGTCGAGATGCCCCGCCTGCCCACCGGCAAGCTCTACAAGCGCGTCCTGCGGGACGCCTACTGGCAGGACCGGAAGATCTAACAAAAGGCGCGCGCCTTCTCCCCTTGCGGGAGAAGGTGGCCCCGAAGGGGTCGGATGAGGGGTCGCGC
>CALAEG010000160.1 GCA_937890965.1 uncultured Caulobacteraceae bacterium
GCCGCCGCCCCGGCGGCTGGCGCGGAACTGGCGGTCGGCGCGGTCAGCGGCGTCGTCACCTTGGGATTGCGCATGGCGGCGGCGGCGGCGTGGTCCTTGCGCGCCTGGTCGTGCATGCCTTTGCGATCATAGGCCTTGGCCCGGTTGTCCAGGGCGACGGCCAGATCCGGCTTCAGCTGCAGCGCCACGCCATAGTCGCGGATGGCGCGGTCGAATTCGCCGCGGTCCTGATAGGCGTTGCCGCGGTTGGCGTAAGCCGTGGCGAAATCCGGCTTGATCGCGATCGCCTTGTCGAAATCGGCGATCGCCTGGTCGTAGCCGCCCTTGGCTAGGTAGGCGTTGCCGCGATTGTTCAGCGCGTTGAGGTGCTGCGGATCGATCCGGATCACATGGTCGTACTGCTCGATCGCCTGGTCGTATTCCTTGTTCTTGGCGTGGGTGTTGCCGAGCGCGTAGATCGCCTCGACATCGGGAATGCCGGCCGCGGTCGCCGCGTGCGCGTCGGCGGTCAATGCCTCGGCCGTCACGCTGGCTGCGGCCGGGTCGCCGGCGGCGGCCGGGTCGCCCGCGGCGGCCGTGTCGTCGCGGCGTGCGATCCGCTCGGCCTCGGTCGGCGGCGCGGTGGTGTTGCCGCCGCTGACCAGCGCGGTCACCGCAACGATCTGCGTCGCCAGCTGCTCGAGCGAGAAATCCCAATCCCGGAACAGGTCGATCCACTGGCGGGTCGCGAACTCGTAGGAGAGGGAATCGTTCGGGATGACGTCCTCGACGCGGACCGGAATGACGAACAGCTTGTGCTTGCCGGCGAGCGCGATCTCCTTTTTCACCTCGTCCGAATTGTTGGAATTGGCCGAGAAGACGAACAGCATCACCTTCGCCGCGCTGATCGCGCGCACGATGGCTTCCTGGAAATTCTCGCCGGGATGGATGTTGCGGCACGAGATCCAGCAGTCCAGCCCGCGCCCTTCCAAAGCCTGGCAGATGGTCTCCGCCGTCTTCTGGTCCGCCGACGCGTAGCTGAGGAATACGGTTGCGGCCATGTCTAGCTAACCCAGGCTTCGTCGGTTTTGATGGTCGGGTGATCGGTCGACAGCGGATCGGGGCCGAACCGGTTCTCACCGATGACGCCGCGGGTGGCGAGCCAGATGATCAGCGGAATCAGGCCCACAACGGTGAAGGCGAGAAAATACCACCAGCCGCTTCTGTTGGTGTCGTGCATCCGGCGCACAAAGACGGCGAGCGACGGGAGGAAGAAGGCGAGATTGACCAGGTAGCCGATGACCGTGAACGCCGACGCGGTCGAGTTCGGGCCATGTCCGACCGCGAGCGCGATGGATTGGCAGACGCTCAGCACCAGCCCGAAGAGGAAGGTGAAGAGGACAAAATACCAGTACTCCGAACGCGACGATCTTCCATTGAAGTCGACGAAGCGCTTGAAGCCGCTCTCAACCGCACCACTAAAGTTCATGACCGCCCCCACTCCCGCATACAGCTCAGCAAGCCAGCCAATGGCGTCCTACCGAGACTCGATTGCTGTACTCGTCCCCCGTGACACGCGCGAAAAACCCATCGCTTTCCCGGCCAGCCTAGCAGAGACAGTCAACGCCGCCGAGGGTCAACGATATTTTTGGAGCCCCCGGGATCGCGGGGGCCCTTTGCTCGTCATCCAATCGCCCAGGCGTTAGACTGGCGGGGTTTATGCGGCTTGAAGGAGAGGCGCCGAGACCGCCATGAGCGCACGCGAACCGGTTCTCAATCCTGTCAGGATCAAGACCTTGCGGCCGACCCAGATGACGCTTGGCCTGCGCGAGGTGGAAGAAAAGCGTCGGATGTGGCGCGAGCGCGGTGGCGAAAAGGGCTCCGAGTTCCTCGGCCGCCACATGATCCCCGTCGTGCTGGGGCCGAAGCGGCGTCACTATCTGATCGACCACCACCATCTGGCGCGCGCGCTGGAGGACGAGGGCGTGCGCGACGTCCTGGTCAATGTGGTGGCCGACCTGAGCCGCCTGTCGCGCGACGCGTTCTGGATTTTTCTGGATAACCGAGGCTGGTGTCACCCTTACGACGCTCAGGGTCACCGGCGGAATTTCGACGACATTCCCGCCACGGTCGCCGAAATGCTGGACGATCCGTTCCGCAGCCTGGCCGGCGAGCTGCGCGGGGCCGGCGGCTATGCCAAGGACGAATCCCCGTTCAGCGAATTCATCTGGGCCGACTTCCTGCGCCGCCGCCTGAAGCGGAAGGCGGTCGAAAAGAACTTCATGACCTCGCTGGGCGAGGCCCTGATCCTGGCCAAGAGTGAAGAGGCGAACTTCCTGCCGGGCTGGTGCGGACCGAGCCGCGACGACTAGCCGACGCCGACCCCGTCCATTATTTCAGGGTCAGGGCCAGGACGGCGGTCAAGGTGATGAAGGCGGCCGACCAGGCCAGGCAGACAACCCCGATCCGATCGAAGGGCGGACTGCGCGGCGCATCCAGCAGATCTTTGAGCGAGTCGGTCACGCGCCCGGTTATAGGGGCTGGCGTCCCGCGATTCGTTAACGGGCGCCGCGTTGCAGCAATTTGCCGCGCCCTCTCGATAGTGCTGTCCACGGACATCAGTCGTTGCCTTTCGCGCGCGCGCCCTGGCAAATAAGTCATTCGCCTCATATGCAAACGTTCATCTTCGTCGCCTTGTTCCCTCAATGATTGAAAGCGCTCGCCTTTGACCCGCCCAATTCCCGCCATGGTCGAAACGTCCTCGGCCCAACTCAGCTCCGTCGAGTCCATCACCCAAGGCCTGGCCAGCGTCGGCTATATCGCCTCGCGCCGGATCGCCACCGCGCTCCTGATGGCCAACCACCTGCAAAAGCCGATCCTGGTCGAGGGCCAGGCCGGGGTCGGCAAGACCGAACTGGCCATCGCCACCTCGACCATGCTCGGCCTGCCGCTCATCCGCATGCAGTGCTACGAGGGCCTGGACGAGGCCAAGGCGCTGTACGAGTGGAAGTACGGCAAGCAGCTGCTCTACACCCAGATCCTCAAGGACCGGATGGGTGAGACCCTCGGTGAGGAAAAGACCATGGCCGCGGCCATGGACCGCCTGCACGGCATGGGCGACCTGTTCTTCTCCGAACCATTCCTCGAGCCCCGGCCGCTGCTCAAGGCGCTGCAGCAGCCGGAAGGCGCGGTCCTGCTGATCGACGAGATCGACAAGTCGGACGAGGCCTTCGAGGCCTTCCTTTTGGAAATCCTCTCCGACTTCCAGGTCTCGGTGCCCGAACTCGGCGTGATCAAGGCGATCACCCCGCCCATCGTCTTCTTGACCTCCAACAATGTCCGCGACCTGGGCGACGCGCTGAAGCGTCGCTGTCTGCACCTGCACATCCCCCTGCCCGATCCGGCGCTGGAGGAGCGCATCGTCGCCAGCCGCGTGCCCGGCATCGACAAGCGGCTGAACCAGGAGCTGGTCGGCTTCGTGCAAAGCCTGCGCAGCCTCGACCTGCGCAAGTCGCCCTCCATCTCCGAGACGGTGGACTGGGCCCGGGTGCTGATCCTGCTGCACGCCCACGCGCTGGAGCCGGAACTGGTGCGCGACACCTTGAACGTGCTGCTCAAGTTCGAGCAGGACATTTTGGCCGTCGAACCGCAGATC
>CALAEG010000161.1 GCA_937890965.1 uncultured Caulobacteraceae bacterium
CCCTCAATACCGATCCGGCGGAGGGTTCGGCCGCCCTCGCCGCCGCCGTGGTGCGCGAGACCCTGGCCAAGGGCGGGCGATTCTATCAGCCCCGCATCGCCCACCCGACCCTGTCGGCGGCCTTCATCGATCCGGCGGCGGCGTTTCTGACCGGCCACGGCGGCAGCTTGCGGCTAGGCCGGCGCCTGCGCGGCCTGGACTTCGACGGCGAGTGCGTCACCGCCCTGACCTTTTCCGACGAGGTCGGCCCCGTCCCGGCCGACCGTCCCGTGATCCTGGCCGTGCCCCCTTGGGTCGCCCAGGAACTGGTTCCAGGCCTGGTCGCCCCTGACGCCTTCCGCGCCATCGTCAACGGCCATTTCCGCATCGCGCCGCCGCCCGGGGTCGAGCCGATGGTCGGGCTGGTCGGCGGCACGGTGGAGTGGATCTTCGCCTTCCCCGACCGGATCTCGGTCACGGTCAGCGGCGCCGACCGCCTGCTCGAGACTGACCGCCAGGTCCTGGCCGAACAGCTCTGGGCTGACGTCGCCAAAGTGCACAACCTGCCGCCCGAACTACCCCCCTGGCAGGTGCTGAAAGAACGCCGCGCCACCTTCGCCGCCACCCCCGACCAAGCCAGGAAACGCCCCGACGCCCACACGGCCTGGAGCAACCTGATCCTCGCCGGCGACTGGACCGACACCGGCTTGCCGGCGACCATCGAGGGGGCGCTAAGGTCGGGGTTCAAGGCGGCGGATTTGGCGCTCGCTCACGCCAAGACCTAAGCTGGCTGCTCGACGAGCAAGCGCATCATCAGCTGGATCAGCTCGGTCTGGCGGTTGACGTCGGTCTTGGCGAAAATCGAAGTGAGTTGGTTGCGGGCGGTGTCGCGGCTGATTCCGAAGGATTGGGCCGCTTCGCGCAGGTCAGCGCCCTTGAGCAATGCGAGCGCGAGGCGGGTTTCGGCCGGTGTCAACCCGAAGATGTCCCGCAGTTGGCGCTCGGGCAGGCTCAGCTGCGCCTCCAGATCCGCCACGCAGACCAGCACCGAGGCCGCACGGGGCCCGAGGCTCCGATCAGACCGGAGCGGCGTGACGATCAGTGAAAGCGGCAGCCGCCGCGACGGGGTCTTCAGTCCCATCGATCCGGCTTCGCGTCGAGACCCATCCGCGCAGGCCGCGCACGCGATCAGCGCCTCCAGGCGTCTGGCGGCCGGGGGCGATGTCGCCGCCAGGCGTCCGCCGACCACGCAGAGCCCGTCGGGCTCGCCAAACAGCGCTTCGGCCGCGGCGTTGGCGTGCCTGATGCCACCCTTGGCGTCCAGCAGGAAGACCGCGTGCCGGGAGCGGTTCAGGGTCTCCGCCAGGCCGGCCGAGAAATCCGCGAGGTCGGCGAACCGGCGGCTGAGATTGAAGGCGCGGACCAGGTCCGGATGCAGGCGGTTGGCGATCTCGATGTCCGCGTCGGGGAACTGGCCCTGGCCGATCGGGCGCGTGACGTTCAGCGTCGATTGCATGACCCCGTGCCGGCCAGCCGCACCACAAGCACGGAGTGGATGTTCTGCGGCTTGAGGAAGTCGTTGTAATATTCGGTGCCGACGAAATCCTCTTTGAGGAACCGATCCTCGTCGGTGGTGACGCACAGCGGCCAGGAGGCGGCGCGTTCCGAGGGGCCCAGTCTGACAAACGGGTTGGTGGAATAATAGTATTGGAAATAGGCGTCCTGCGCCTCGGGATCGATGCGGGCGATGACGCCCTGGCCGCCGCCGCTGGAGAGATCGAGGCTGGGCAGCCAAGCCCGCGCCCCGCCGACAAGATCGGCGAACCGTGTAATGACACCCTCCCAGTCGCCGCGTTCGATGACCGACCCATAGAGGCGATCAAGAAAGCCGGCGTAGTTCCCCTCGTTCATCAAAGCGCCTCGACCGGCCGCATCAGACTGAAGAATGATTTCATCATAACCGGAAGACGGCGATTGTGACGATGAGATTTGGTCGCGGGTCGCCGACGGGACGGCCTTGCGGATTTGGTGTCGGCTCGCGCCGCCGTATAAGGTTGCGACCCTGATGGACCCCGCGCCTATGAGTCTGGCTTTCGACGAAACTGCGCCAATCGACGCCCAGCCGCTCAGCGCGCTGGAGGGTGTGGTCGGGCGCGCGACCGAGGCGCTGCTCAAGATGCAGCGGCCGGACGGGCACTGGGTGTTCGAACTTGAGGCCGATGCGACCATTCCCGCAGAATATGTGTTGCTAAAACACTATCTGGGCGAGCCGGACGATCTGGAGCTTGAGCGCAAGATCGGGGTCTATCTGCGCCGTATCCAGGGCGACCACGGCGGCTGGCCGCTGTTCGATGGCGGGGTGTTCGACATCAGCGCCAGCGTCAAAGCCTATTTCGCGCTCAAGATGATCGGCGACGACATCGACGCGCCGCATATGGCGCGCGCCCGGGCGGTGATCCTGGAGCACGGCGGGGCGGCAGCGACCAATGTCTTCACCCGCATCCAGCTGGCCCTCTATGGTGCGGGGCCGTGGAAGACCATCCCGACCATGCCGGTGGAGATCATCCTCTTGCCGCGCTGGTTTCCCATCCACCTGTCGAAAATGTCCTACTGGGCGCGCACGGTGATCGTGCCGCTCCTGGTGTTGCAGGCCAAGAAGCCGGTGGCGCGCAATGGGCGCGGCGTGCGGGTGGACGAGCTTTTCGAGGCCACGGTCCGTGTAAAGCCGAAGTCGAAGGCGGCCAATACCAAGCGGCTCTGGGTCTGGGGCTTCGGCGCCCTGGACGTGGCGCTGAAAGCGGTCGACGGCTGGTGGCCCAGGCGCCTGCGCCAACGGGCGGTGGACGCCTGCGTGGCCTTCGTCACCGAGCGGCTGAACGGCGAGGACGGGCTGGGCGCCATCTATCCGGCCATGGCCAACAGCGTGATGATGTTCGATGCCCTGGGCTATGCGCCCGAGCATCCGGACCGGGTCAGCGCGCGGCAATCGGTGGCCAACCTGGTGGTGGTGCGCGAGGACGAGGCCTATTGCCAGCCTTGCGTTTCGCCGGTGTGGGACACGGCCCTGGCCGTCCACGCGCTGATGGAGGCGGGCGGCGAGGCGGCCGAGGCCGAAGCGCTGCGCGGCCTGGACTGGCTGAAGCCGCGGCAGGTGCTGGACGTCA
>CALAEG010000162.1 GCA_937890965.1 uncultured Caulobacteraceae bacterium
GGTGGTGCGCGGCTGCGACCGCGTCGTGCCGGTCGACATCTATGTGCCGGGCTGCCCGCCGACCGCCGAGGCGCTGGTCTATGGTGTGCTGCAGCTGCAGAAGAAGATTCGCCGCACCGGGACGATCGAACGATGATCTTCGCCGTCGCCGACGATGTGCTGACCAGCCTTGGCGAGCGCCTGCAAGCCAATAGCCAGGGCGCGGTCCACGGCTTTACGGTGGCGTTCGGCGACCTGACCCTGCACGCTGACACCAGCCGCATCGTCCAGGTGCTGACCGCGCTGCGTGGCGATGCCGAGACGCCGTTCCAACAGATGCTGGACCTGACGGCCGTCGACTATCCCGAACGGCCCAAGCGGTTCGACGTGGTCTATATCCTGCTCTCCATGACCGCCAACCGGCGGGTCAGGGTCAAGGTCGAGGCCGCCGAGAACGAGGCGGTCGACACCGTCACCGGCGTCTATCCGTGCGCCGACTGGTACGAGCGCGAAGCCTTCGACATGTTCGGCATCCCCTTCGACGGGCACCCGGACCTGCGCCGCATCCTTACCGACTACGGCTTCCAGGGGCATCCTTTGCGCAAGGATTTCCCGATGACCGGCTATGTCGAGGTCCGCTACGACGACGAACAGAAGCGGGTGGTCTACGAGCCGGTGAAGATCACCCAGTTCCGCGCCTTCGACTTCCTCTCGCCCTGGGAAGGCGCGGAATACGTGCTGCCGGGCGACGAAAAAGCGGAGGCCAAGTGATGGCCGACGACGCCCATCCCGTCCCGGAAATGTCGGAGTCGGTGGCCACCGACAGCCCGCGCAAGTTCTCGCTCAACTTCGGCCCGCAGCATCCGGCCGCGCACGGCGTGCTGCGCATGGTGCTGGAGCTGGACGGCGAGGTGATCGAGCGGGTCGACCCGCACATCGGCCTGCTGCACCGCGGCACCGAAAAGCTGATGGAGGCCAGGACCTACCTCCAGAACATCCCGTATTTCGACCGGCTCGACTATGTCTGCCCGATGAACCAGGAGCACGCCTTCTGCCTGGCCATCGAGAAGCTGCTGGACGTCGAGGTCCCGCGCCGGGGCTCGATCATCCGGGTGCTCTATTGCGAGATCGGCCGCATCCTCAACCACATCCTGAACATCACCACCCAGGCCATGGACGTCGGCGCCTGGACCCTGCCGACCTGGGGCTTCGAAGAACGCGAAAAGCTGATGGTCTTCTACGAGCGCGCCTGCGGGGCCCGGTTGCACTCCAACTATTTCCGCCCCGGCGGCGTCCACCAGGACCTGACCCCGTCGCTGATCGACGACATCGAGGCTTGGTGCGAGACCTATCCGCGCCGGCTCGAGGACATGAGCGGCCTGATCACCGACAACCGCATCTTCAAGCAGCGCAACGTCAATATCGGCGTCGTCACCCGCGAGGAGGCCTTCGCCTGGGGCTTCACCGGCGTGATGCTGCGCGGCTCGGGCGTCGCCTGGGACCTGCGCCGCAACCAGCCCTACGAGATCTATAACGAACTGGAGTTCGACATCCCGCTGGGGGTCAACGGCGACTGCTACGACCGCTATCTCTGCCGCATGGAGGAGATGCGCCAGTCCCTGCGCATCATGCGCCAGTGCTGCACCCTGCTGCGACAGACGCCGGGCCCGGTGATGGTCGAGGACAACAAGATCGCGCCGCCGCGCCGCGCCGAGATGAAGCGCTCGATGGAGGCGATGATCCACCACTTCAAGCTCTATACCGAGGGCTTCCGCACGCCGCAGGGCGAAGTCTACGCCTATGTCGAGGCGCCCAAGGGCGAGTTCGGCGTCTATCTGGTCTCCGACGGCACCAACAAGCCTTATCGCTGCAAGGTGCGCGCGCCCAGCTATCCGCATCTGGCGGCCATGGACTGGATGAACCGCGGCCACATGCTGGCCGATGTCGCGGCGGTGCTGGGCTCGCTCGACATCGTCTTCGGGGAGATCGACCGGTGAGCGTTCGTCGCCTGGCCAAGGACCAGCCCGCTAGCTTCGCCTTTTCCGAGGCGACGATGGACGCGGCCAAGGTGTGGATCGCCAAGTATCCGCAAGGCCGCCAGCAGTCGGCGGTGATCCCGATCCTGTGGCTGGTGCAGAAGCAGGAGGGCTGGGTTTCGGAACCCGCCATCCGCGCGGTCGGCGAACTGCTCGGCATGGCGACCATCCGCGTCCTGGAGGTCGCCACCTTCTACACCATGTTCCAGCTGGAGCCGGTGGGCTCGGTCGCCCTGATCCAGGTTTGCGGCACCACGCCCTGCATGTTGCGCGGGTCCAAGGACCTGATGGCCGTCTGCGAGGCGAAGATCGGGCCGAAAAACCACCGCTCGGCCGACGGCAGGTTCTCCTGGGAAGAAGTCGAGTGCCTCGGCGCCTGCGTGAATGCCCCCATGGCCCAGATCAACGACTACTATTACGAAGACCTGACGCCCGAGACCCTGACCCAGATCATCGAGGAGTTCGCCTCAGGCGGCGCGCCGAAGCCGGGCTCCTATGCCGGGCGCCACACCTCGGAGCCGGCGGGCGGGGCGCTGACCCTGACCGATCCGGCCCTCTATGACGGCTCGGCCGCCAAGCCGATCACCAAGCTGCCCAACGCGCCGGAGCCGGCCGCCTCATGACCGGCGAGATCGACGTCTTCCGCGCCGAACTGCGCGCCGCCGGCCAGCCCTGGAGCCGGGTGGGCATCTGGCTCGCCGGCTCGGGCATGTTGCTGCTGGTCGCCGCCCAGGTGATCGGCCAGATCGCGCCGATCGCCACCTATTTCTTCGCCGTGCTCGGCGCCTCGCTGGTTCTGCTGGCCATCGGCTGGATCAGCCTGCTGGCGGCCTTCATCAAGCGCCGCCAGTGGTCGGCGGCGCATCCGCTGGTCATGCCGGCCCTGAGCGAGGCCCGGGAAGGGGCGACCGAAACCCGATGACCGGCATCCTGGAAGACAAGGACCGCATCTTCACCAACCTCTACGGCTTCCAAGACTGGCGGCTGGAGGCGGCGAAGCAGCGCGGCGCCTGGAACGCCACCGCCGACATGCTGAGCATGGGCCCCGCCTGGTTGATCGACCAGATCAAGAATTCCGGCCTGCGCGGCCGCGGCGGGGCCGGCTTCGGCACCGGGCTGAAATGGTCCTTCATGCCCAAGGTCGTGAACCCCGCGCGGCCGCACTATCTGGTGGTCAACGCCGACGAATCCGAACCCGGCACCTGCAAGGACCGCGAGATCATGCGGCACGATCCGCATCTCTTCGTCGAAGGCTGCCTGATCGCCAGCTTCGCCATGCAGGCCAACGTCTGCTACATCTATGTCCGCGGTGAATACGTGCGCGAGCGCGAGATCCTGCAACAGGCCATCGACGAGGCCTATGCCGCCAAGCTGATCGGCAAGGGCAACATCCACGGTTGGGATTTCGACTGCTACGTCCACCACGGCGCCGGCGCCTATATCTGCGGCGAAGAGACGGCGCTGCTGGAAAGCCTCGAAGGCAAGAAGGGCCAGCCCAGGCTGAAACCACCGTTCCCGGCCGGCGCCGGCGTCTATGGCTGCCCGACCACGGTCAACAACGTCGAATCCATCGCCGTTGTCGGCACGATTCTCCGGCGCGGCGCGGAGTGGTTCGCTGGCTTCGGGCGGCCGAACAACACCGGCACCAAGCTGATGTGCATCTCCGGCCACGTCGAGCGGCCGTGCAATGTCGAAGAGGTGATGTCGATCCCGCTTCGCCAGCTGATCGAGGACCACGCCGGCGGCGTGCGCGGCGGCTGGGGCAACCTCAAGGCCATCATTCCCGGCGGCTCGTCGGTGCGCATGATCCCGGCGGCCGAGGCCGAGACGGCGCTGATGGATTTCGACAGCCTCTCGGCGCTGAAGTCCGGTCTCGGCACCGCGGCGGTGATCGTGATGGACAATTCCACCGACCTGGTCCGCGCCATCGCCCGCATCGCCTATTTCTACAAGCATGAGAGTTGCGGCCAGTGCACGCCCTGCCGCGAAGGCACCGGCTGGATGTGGCGGGTGCTGGAGCGCATGGCCAATGGCGAGGCCGAGCCCGAAGACATCGACACCCTGCTGGATGTCGCCAGCCAGGTCGAAGGCCACACCATCTGCGCGCTCGGCGACGCGGCGGCCTGGCCGATCCAGGGGTTGTTCCGCCACTTCCGCCCGGAGATCGAGGCGCGCATCCTGAGCTACCGCTCGCGCCGCCCGCACGTGCAGGGCGCCACCCTCGTGGCCGCGGAGTAGGGGATATGGCCGAACTGCTCGCCGACAAGGACCGCATCTTCACCAACCTCTACGGCCGCCAGGACTGGCGGCTGGAGGGCGCGCGCTCGCGCGGGGCGTGGAATGGCGTCCGGGCCATGGTCGATGCGGGTCCGGACTGGATCATCGAGCAGATCAAGGCCTCGGGCCTGCGCGGGCGCGGCGGCGGCGGCTTCGTCACCGGGGTGAAGTGGTCGCTGATGCCGAAGGAAGAGGACGGCGGCGCGCGCTATCTGGTGGTCAATGCCGACGAGTCCGAGCCCGGGGCGTGCAAGGACCGGCAGATGGTCGGCGGCGACCCGCACCTGGTCATTGAGGGCGCCTTTCTGGCCAGCTACGCCATCCGCGCGCACAACGCCTTCATCTATATCCGCGGCGAGTGCGTCGCCGAACGCGAACGGCTGCAAGCGGCGGTCGAAGAGGCCGTGGCGGCGCGGCTGATCGGCAAGGACAATATCCACGGCTGGGACTTCGAGCTGGTCATCCACCACGGCGCCGGCGCCTATATCTGCGGCGACGAGACCGCCATGCTGGAGAGCCTGGAGGGCAAGAAGGGCCAGCCGCGCCTGAAACCGCCGTTTCCGGCCAATGCCGGCGTCTACGGCCGGCCGAGCACGGTCAACAACGTGGAATCCATCGCCGTCGTCGGGACCATCCTGCGCCGCGGCGCGGAGTGGTTCTTGGGCTTTGGCCGACCCAACAATGCCGGCACGAAGCTGATGTCGGCCTGCGGGCACGTCAATCGGCCCATGGTGGTCGAGGAAGCCATGTCGACGCCGATGCGCACCATGATCGAGCATCATTTCGGCGGTGTGCGCGGCGGCTGGGGCAATCTGAAGGCGGTCATCCCCGGCGGGGCGACCTGCCCGATGATCACGGCCGAGCAGGCCGAGACGATGCTCATGGATTACGACTCGCCGCGCGAGTTCAAGTCGATGATGGGCACCGGCACCATGATCGTGATGGACAAGTCCACAGATCTCGTCCGCGCCATCGCCCGCATCAGCCGCTTCTTCAAGCACGAGAGCTGCGGCCAGTGCACGCCCTGCCGCGAGGGCACCGGCTGGATGTGGCGGGTGATGGAGCGGATGGCGGTCGGCGACGCCGAGCCCCACGAGATCGACCTTCTGCTCGAGGTGGCGTCGAACATCGAAGGAGGTCATGCGATCTGCGGTCTGGCCGACGCCGCGGTCTGGCCGATCCAGGGCCTGTTCCGCAATTTCCGCGGCGAGGTGGAAGAGCGCATCGCCAGTTACCGCGCGCGCCGGCCGCATGTGCGGGGCGCGACCCTGATCGCGGCGGAATAGGTCGATGCGCGGCAAGGTGCTGACCTATAACGATAACGACGGGGCCGGGGTCATCAGCGGCGACGATGGCCAGCGCTATGGGTTCACGCGCAACGCGTTGCAGGCCGGCTTTAAGACCGTCGTCGCCGGCGCCGATGTCGACTTCCAGATCGCCGGGGCTCAGGCGATCGATGTCTATGTGACCGCCTATACGCCGGGCCTGTCCGACACCAAGAACCGCATCGCCGCGGCCCTGCTGGCCTGGTTCCTCGGCTGGCTCGGCATACACAAATTCTATCTGCACAGGAACAACGCCGGCCTGGTCATGCTGCTGTGCGGAACGGTCGGCTGGCTGCTTATTCTGCCAGGGATGGCGATCTGCGTCATCGCCCTCATCGAGGCGATCATCTACCTGACCAAGTCGGACCAGCAGTTCTATCAGGACTATGTGGCGGGAGACCGGGCGTGGTTTTGATCGGTAATCCACACGGCGGAGTGCGCGAATAATGCCTACGGCCAAGGTCAACGGGGTCGCGGTCGAGTTCCAGCCGGGCATGACGGTGCTGCAGGTGGCTGAGCTGGCGGGCGAGGAGATTCCGCGCTTTTGCTACCACGAGCGGCTGTCCATCGCCGGCAACTGCCGCATGTGCCTTGTCGAGGTGAAGCCGGGGCCGCCGAAGCCACAGGCCTCCTGCGCCCTGCCGGCCGCCGAGAACCAGGAGATCTTCACCAACACGCCGATGGTCAAGAAGGCGCGCGAAGGGGTGATGGAGTTCCTGCTCATCAACCACCCGCTGGACTGCCCGATCTGCGACCAGGGCGGCGAGTGCGACCTGCAGGACCAGTCGATGGGTTTCGGCCGCGACTCCACCCGCTATGTGGAGAACAAGCGCGCCGTCGAAGAAAAGTTCATGGGTCCACTGATCAAGACGGTGATGACCCGCTGCATCCAGTGCACCCGCTGCGTGCGCTTCATCAGCGAAGTCGCCGGCCAGGCGGAGATCGGTCTGATCAGTCGCGGCGAGGACGTCGAGATCACCACCTATCTCGAGCAGGCGGTGACCAGCGAGCTTTCCGGCAATGTCATCGACCTCTGCCCCGTTGGCGCTCTGACCTCCAAGCCCTACGCTTTCGAGGCCCGGCCCTGGGAGCTGGCCAAGACCGAGAGCATTGACGTGATGGACGCCATGGGCTGCGCCATCCGCATCGATGCGCGCGCCAACGAGGTGATGCGCGTCCTGCCGCGCACCAATGACGAGATCAACGAGGAGTGGATCTCCGACAAGACCCGCTATGCCTGCGACGGCCTGATGCGCCAGCGGCTGGACCGGCCTTACGTGCGCGAAGGCGGCCAGCTTAAGCCCGCGACCTGGGCGGAGGCCTTCGCGGCGGTGGCGGCGAAGATCAAGACCGCCTCGCCCGACCGCATCGGCGTGATCGCCGGCGACCTGCAGGACGCGGAATCCATGAAGGCGGCGCTGGACCTGTTCGGCGGCCTTGGCGTCAAGAACCTCGACTGCCGCCAGGACGGCGCGAGGATCGGGTCCGGTCCGCGCGAAAGCTGGCTGTTCAACTCCAGCATAGCTGGGCTGGACGAGTGCGACGCGCTTTTGCTCATCGGGACCAATCCGCGCCTTGAGGCGCCGGTGCTCAACGCCCGCATCCGCAAGAACTGGCTCTGGCGCGACCTGAAGATCGGCGTGGTCGGCGAGCGGGCCGACCTGACCTATCCGTACGCGCATCTGGGCGCGGGTCCGAGCTCGCTGGGCGACATGGTCAAGGCCAAGGGCGATTTCGCCAAGGCCTTCAATGACGCGTCCAAGCCCGCCATCATCCTGGGCGCCGGCGCCCTGGCCCGCGCAGACGGCGCGGCGGTTCTGGCCCTGGCCGCCGAGCTGGCTGGCAAGGCTGGCGTCACAGCCGAGGGCTGGAACGGTTTCAACGTGCTGCATACGGCCGCCAGCCGCGTCGGCGGCCTCGACCTGGGCTTCATTCCGGGCGACGGCGGCCTTTCGGCGGCGGAGATGGTCAGGCCGGGCGCGCTCGACGTGCTGGTGCTGCTCGGCGCCGACGAGATCGAGCTCTCGGCCAGCGACGCCTTCGTCGTATATCTCGGCACCCACGGCGACGCAGGCGCGCACCGGGCCGATGTCATCCTGCCGGCCGCCGCCTATACCGAGAAGGACGGCCTCTATGTGAATACCGAGGGCCGGCCGCAGTTCGGCGAACGCGCCGTCTTCCCCAAGGGCGAGGCGCGTGAAGACTGGGCGATCCTGCGCGCCCTGTCCGAGCGGCTGGACGCGACCTTGCCCTACGACACCCTCGAACAGCTGCGCACCAGGCTCTATGCCGACCATCCGACCTTCGGCCAGGTCGACCATGCGCCGACCGGCGCCGCGCTCGATCTGGCCGCCGTCGGCGCCAAGGGCGAGGTGGCCGACCTGGCCTTCGCCAGTCCGATCACGGACTTCTACCTCACCAATCCGATCGCCCGGGCGAGCGTGACCATGGCGCAATGCTCCGCCAGCACCGCCGCCGCGCGCGGCCAGAAGATCGCGGCGGAGTAGGGCGATGGGCGCAAGTCACGCCGGGACATTCTGGGGCACGCCGGGCGGCTGGACCCTGCTGACCGCCGGCCAGATCCTGCTGGTGGCGGTCGGCGTGCTGCTTTCGGTGGTCGTCGTGCTCTATGCCGACCGCAAGATCTGGGCCGGCGTGCAGATGCGCAAAGGGCCCAATGTGGTCGGGCCCTTCGGCACGCTGCAGCTGTTCGCCGACGCCGGGAAATTCCTGCTCAAGGAAATCGTCATCCCCGACGGGGCCGACAAGCTGATCTTCCTGGCCGCGCCGGTCTTCACCGTCACCCTGGGGCTGTCGGCCTGGGCGGCCTTGCCGCTCGCGCCCGGCTGGGTGGTGTCGAACATCAATGTCGGCGTGCTCTACCTCTTCGCCATCTCCTCGCTCGGCGTCTATGGCATCATCATGGGCGGCTGGGCGTCCAACTCGAAATACCCCTTCCTTGGCGCGCTGCGCTCGGCGGCGCAGATGGTGTCCTACGAGGTCTCGATCGGCTTTGTGATCGTCACCGTGATCGTGCTGGCCGGCTCGATGAACCTGCAGACCATCGTCGCGCAACAGGCCGGCTGGTTCTGGAACTGGAACGTGCTGGGCGGGGGCGGCTGGAAGAACCTGCCGATGGCCCTGGTGATGATTCCCATGTCGGTGATCTTCTTCGTCTCGTCGCTGGCCGAGACCAACCGGCCGCCCTTCGACCTGTCCGAGGCCGAGTCCGAACTCGTCGCCGGCTACCAGGTCGAATATTCCTCAACGCCCTATCTGCTGTTCATGATGGGCGAGTACATCAACATCATCCTGCTCTGCGGCCTGATCACCGTGCTGTTCTTCGGCGGCTGGCAGGCGCCCTTTCCGACGCCGTTCCTGAAGGACTGGGCCCCGACCCTGGCCAGCCTGTTCGGCCTGGCCTGGTTCGTGCTCAAGATCGGCTTCTTTTTCTTCATGTTCGCGATGGTCAAGGCGGTCGTGCCTCGCTACCGCTACGACCAGTTGATGCGGCTGGGCTGGAAGGTCTTCCTGCCGACCTCGCTGGTCGCCGTCATGCTGGTCGCCGCCTGGCGCGTCTTCGGCCCGACCGGTTGAGAGAGGGTAGCTTATGAGTTTCACCGCCCGCATCAGCCAGGCCATCAAGGGCGCGGCCCTGATGGACTTCGCCGGCGCGCTGGGTCTTGCCCTGCAGCACATCTGGGAACCCAAGATGACGGTGCAGTTTCCGTTCGAGCGCAATCCGCAGTCGCCGCGCTTCCGTGGCGAGCACGCGCTGCGCCGCTATCCGAACGGCGAGGAACGCTGCATCGCCTGCAAGCTGTGCGAGGCCATCTGCCCGGCCCAGGCCATCTATATCGAGGCCGAGCCGCGCGAGGACGGCTCGCGTCGCACCACCCGCTACGACATCGACATGGTCAAATGCATCTATTGCGGCCTCTGCCAGGAGGCCTGCCCGGTGGACGCCATCGTCGAGGGACCGAACACCGACTTCGCGGTCGAAACCCGCGAGGAACTCTATTACGACAAGCAGCGCCTGCTGGATAACGGCGACCGTTGGGAGCGGCAGCTGGCGAAGAATCTGGAACTGGATGCGCCCTATCGTTAAGAGGGGCGCGACTCGCACACGGGCTAATCGAGGCGGCGCGGCGCGTCCCTTCTGAAGTTGTTGGATTAGGGGAGCGTGGACGGCACATGGCCTTGCAGGCGATCGCCTTCTACATCTTGGCGGCGGCGACGCTGGGTGCCGGATTGCTGGTGATCACCGCCAGGAATCCCGTGCACTCGGTGCTGTTCCTGATCGCCGCCTTCTTCGCGGCGGCGGGCCTGTTCGTGCTGCTGGGCGCCGAGTTCCTGGCCATGATTCTGGTGGTGGTCTATGTCGGCGCGGTCGCGGTGCTCTTCCTGTTCGTCGTGATGATGCTGGACGTCGACTTCTCCGCGCTCAGGGCCGGTTTCTCGCGCTATCTGCCGGTTGGCGCCGTGGTGGCGACCATATTGGTGGTCGAGATGGTGGCGGTGTCCGTTGGCGTGGCCCAGCGTGGCGCGGCGGCCGGCGCCACACCCCTGGCCCCCACCTCGGTGACCAATGCCGAGGCCATCGGGCGGGTGCTCTATACAGACTACGTCTATTTCTTCCAGGCGGCCGGGATGATCCTGCTGGTGGCCATGATCGGCGCCATCGTGCTGACGCTGCGCCACCGCGCCGGCGTGCGCCGCCAGAGCATCGTCGATCAGACCGCGCGCACGCCCGCCGCCGGCATGCGGCTGGTGCAGATCAAGAGCGGGGAGGGCTTACGCGAATGACCATAGGCCTGGCCCACTATCTGTCGGTCGCCGCCATCCTGTTCACCATCGGGGTGCTTGGCATCTTCATCAACCGCAAGAACGTCATCATCATCCTGATGTCGATCGAGTTGATCCTGCTCGCCGTGAACATCAATCTGGTGTCGTTTTCGGTCTACCTGCATCAGGTCACCGGCCAGGTCTACGCCATGTTCGTGCTGACCGTGGCCGCGGCGGAATCCGCCGTCGGCCTGGCCATCCTCGTCACCTATTTCCGCAATCGCGGCGACATCGCCGTCGACGGCGTGAACGTGATGAAGGGCTGAGCCTGGTGTCGCCGAGCCTTATCGTCACCACCATCGTTCTGGCGCCTTTGCTGGGCGCGCTGATCGCCGGGCTGACCGGGCGGCGGATCGGCGATGTGGCTTCGCAGAGCGTCACCACCGGCCTTTTACTGCTCGCCTTCGGGCTGTCCTGTTTCACCTTCTACCAGGTGGTCTGGGGCGGCTGGAGCCATCCCTTCATCACCGAGATCGCCCCCTTCATCCAGGTGGGCGCCTTCCAGTCGGACTGGGCGATCAGGATCGACACCCTGTCGGCGGTCATGCTGGTGGTGGTGACCACCGTCTCGGCCCTCGTGCACATCTACAGCTGGGGCTACATGGCGGAGGACGATTCCAAGCCCCGCTTCTTCGCCTATCTGTCCTTCTTCACCTTCGCCATGCTGGCCCTGGTGACGGCCGCGGACTTCATGCAGATGTTTTTCGGCTGGGAAGGCGTCGGTGTCGCCAGCTATCTGCTGATCGGCTTCTGGTACAAGAAACCGACCGCATCGGCTGCGGCCATCAAGGCCTTCATCGTCAACCGGGTGGGCGATTTCGGCTTCATCCTCGGCATCATGACCACCTTCTGGATGTTCGGCTCGATCCGCTTCGCCGTGGTCTTCCCGGCGGTCGCCGCCCATGCCAGCCAGACCTGGGCCTTCGCCGGCTACAATTGGGTCGGCATCGACCTGGCCTGCGCGCTGCTCTTCGTCGGCGCCATGGGCAAGTCGGCGCAGTTTCTGCTGCACACCTGGCTGCCGGACGCCATGGAGGGCCCGACCCCGGTCTCGGCCCTGATCCATGCCGCGACCATGGTCACGGCCGGCGTCTATATGGTCTGCCTGCTGTCGCCGATGTTCGAGTTCGCCCCGGTGGCGCGGGCCCTGGTCATCGCCGTCGGCGCCGTCACCGCCCTTTTCGCCGCCACGGTCGGCCTGGCGCAGAACGACATCAAGCGGGTCATCGCCTATTCGACCTGTTCGCAGCTCGGCTACATGTTCGTCGGCCTCGGCGTCGGCGGTTACAGCCTCGGCATTTTCCATCTTTTCACCCACGCCTTCTTCAAGGCGCTGCTGTTCCTGGGCGCAGGCTCGGTCATCCAAGCGATGCACCACGAGCAGGACATGCGGAAGATGGGCGGCCTGCGCAAGGAGATCCCCTTCACCTTCTGGATGATGACGATCGGCACGCTGGCGCTGACCGGCGTCGGCATTCCGTTCACCTCGATCGGCTTCGCCGGCTACGTCTCCAAGGACGCGATCATCGAGGCGTCCTACGCTTCGCGAGGGTTCGGCGCGACCTACGCCTTCGTCTGCGTCACGCTCGCCGCCGGCCTGACCTCGTTCTATTCGTGGCGGCTGGTGTTCATGACCTTCTTCGGCAAGCGCGGCGACTGGGCCGCGTCGCTACCGGCGCACGTTGACGGTCACGGCCACGGCCACGAC
>CALAEG010000163.1 GCA_937890965.1 uncultured Caulobacteraceae bacterium
AGAAAGAGGATGCGCGCGGCCGTGTCCGCGTTCTTGCCTTCCAGCTGATCGCTGAGTACGCCGCCGATGGCGAAGGCCGCCAGCGTCGGCACCGACAGGAAGATGTTCCACATCGCAGAGACCTGACCGGACATCACGTGCTGTTGGCCGATGGTCGAGGTCAGCCCGGCCTGGGCGGCGGCGACAAACAGGAAGGCGGTGGTCAGGAGGACAACCGCGATCAGCAACGTCATGTAGGTGACGGGAATGAAGGCGAAAACCACATAGACCGCCGCGCAGATCGACCCGAACAGCACCATGAAGCCGCGGTCGCGCATACCCAGCGGATGCCAGGTGTCGCGGATAAATCCGAAGGCGAAGGACAGATAAAGCGGAATGGCCGAGGCCAGCCGGAAGTCGGCAACCTGGTGTGCGCTCAGATGCAGCTTGTTCTTCAGGAAGAAACTGACCGGCACGTCGATAAGGCCGCCATAGGGCGCGCCGAAGCCGAGCAGCAGGATGAGCACGCTGAGATAAAGGAGAATCCGCGATCGCACCGAGGTCGAAAGCGCAGCGGGACCGATGTCGGCAGGCTCGTCCGCGAGGACGGATGCGTCGGTGGTCATCGCTGGCACGGTCTCCACGCGGGATCGCTCGACTCGCAACTGCCAGTCCGGCGACCCCACATCAAGACCCTCGCCGTGCGGGTGGTCCATGGGTGGCCCGGACAAGCCGGGCCATGACGGATAAAAAATTGATGCTCCCCTCACCTGAACTCAGGCGGCGACCAGTTTGTCCAGATGTCGGGGAGATCCGCGGAGACCTTGTTGGGGAAGACGGCGGGGCGCTTTTCCAGGAAGGCGTTGACGCCTTCGCGAACGTCGGCCTGAGCGCCGCGGGTCTGGATGGCGCGCGAGTCGGCGCGGTGGGCGAGCATGGGATGCTCCGCGCCGGCCAGGCGCCAGATCATCTGGCGGGTGAGCGCGATGGAGACCGGGGCGGTGTTGTCGGCAATCTCGCGGGCCAGCGCCCGGGCGGCCGGCAACAGGTCCTCCGGCTCGTGGACCGAGCGCACCAGGCCGCGCTCATGCGCCTCGGACGCCGGGAAGACCCGGCCGGTATAGCACCATTCCAGCGCCGTCTGGACGCCGACCAGCTTGGACAAAAACCAAGACGAGGCCGCTTCCGGCGCCAGGCCTCGGCGGGCGAAGACGAAGCCAAAGCGCGCCGCCGTCGAGGCCATGCGGATGTCCATGGCCAGCTGCATGGTCACGCCCACGCCGACGGCCGGGCCGTTCACCGCCGCGATAATGGGTTTCAGGCTCTCGTAGATGCGCAGGGTGAGCCGGCCGCCGCCATCGCGCTCGACATTGTTGACGCGGACCGAGTCGCGCGTGGGATCGGGACGTGCGTTGCGGTCGAAGGTCGCACCACCGGCGGAAAGGTCGGCGCCGGCGCAAAAGCCGCGGCCGGCGCCGGTGACGATCACCACCCTGACCGCATCATCGGCGTCGGTGGCGTCGAAGGCCGCGATCATGTCCAGCATCATCTGGTTGGTGAAGGCGTTCAGCTTGTCGGGCCGGTTGAGCGTGATGGTCGCTATGCCATCCTCGACGGCATAGAGGATGGTTTCGAAGGTGGGTTGGGGCATCTGGGATCTCCCTTGGCGGGTCGAATGGGTCGTCCGGTGACGTTCGGGCAGTCAAGCCGGCCCTTTACGGGCGCCCCGGCCGCAAGCCATAAACCGGATTAACAACGATAATCTTCAGGGAAACGCATCATGGCCGAGCCGATTGTGGCCGACTACATCGTGGTGGGAGCGGGATCGGCGGGCTGCGTGCTGGCCAACCGGTTGACCGCGGACGGCAGGACCAGGGTGCTGCTGCTGGAAGCCGGCGGCGACGACCGGCCGACCCGGAACCCCGGCCAGTTCATGTCCAACCTGATGATCCACGTGCCGGTAGGCTATTCCCAGACGCTGAAGGACCCGAAGGTCAACTGGCTCTATCCGACCGAGGCGGACCCGATCACCGGCCGCGCCCACGTCTGGCCGCGGGGCAAGGTGCTGGGCGGCTCGTCCTCGATCAACGGCCTGCTCTATATCCGCGGCCAGCATTCCGACTATGACGGCTGGCGCCAGCTGGGCTGCGACGGCTGGGCCTGGGACGACGTGCGCCCCTATTTCCTGCGCGCGGAGAACCAGGAACGCGCCGACACCGACGAGCACCACGCCACTGGCGGGCCGCTCAACGTCTCGGACGTGACCCAGACCCACGAGGTTTCCGATGATGTCATCGAGGCCTGCGTCGAGGCGGGCATTCCGCGCAATCCAGACGTCAACGGCGCCGAGCAGGAAGGCGTCGGCTATTACCAGTTGACCGTGAAGAACGGCCAGCGCTGCTCGGCCGCGGTCGCCTATCTGCACCCGGTGATGAACCGGCCGAACCTGCGCGTCGAGACCAACGCGCTGACCACGCGGGTCCTGTTCGAGGGCAAGCGGGCGGTGGGCATCGAATACGTCCAGAACGGCGAGACCAAGACGGCCAAGGCCTCGGCCGAGGTGATTCTCAGCGGCGGGGCGATCAACTCGCCGCAACTGCTGCAGCTTTCCGGCGTCGGGCCGGCCGATCTGCTGCGCGAGAAGGGCATAGCGGTGGTCGCCGACCTGCCTGGCGTCGGCGAGAATCTGCAGGACCACTATGTCATCACCAACACCTATCGGCTGAAGCCTGGCACGGTGTCGGTCAACGAGCTGACCAAGGGCACGCGTTTCCTCGGCGAGACGCTGAAATACATCTTCCAGCGCAAGGGCCTGCTCAGTCTCTCGGCCGCCCATATCGCGGTCTTTTGCAAGTCGCGGCCGGAGCTTTCCAGCCCGGACATCCAGTTCCACATCCTGCCGGCGACCATGGACACCCAGAAGCTGATGGAGCAGCAGGTAATGGAGCTGGAAGGCCAGCCCGGCCTGACCATCGCGCCCTGCCAGGTGCGCCCGGAGAGCCGCGGAACCATCAAGATCAGGTCGTCCAACCCGGCGGAATATCCGTCGATCCAGCCCAACTATCTGTCCGACCCGATCGACCAGCAGGTGGCGGTGGCCGCCCTGAAATGGGGCCGCAAGATCGCCGCCCAGCCGGCTCTGGCCAAGTGGATCGAGAACGAACTGCTGCCGGGCCCAGGCTTCGACACCGACGAGGCCCTGCTGGAGTTCGCCCGCATGGCCGGCTCGACCATCTATCACCCGGTCGGCACCTGCCAGATGGGCTCAGGGCCCGCCGCCGTGGTTGATGCTCAGCTGCGCGTGCACGGGGTCGAGGGGCTGCGGGTGGTGGACGCCTCGATCATGCCGCGCCTGGTCTCCGGCAACACCAATGCGCCGACCATCATGATCGCCGAAAAGGCCGCCGACATGATCATGGGCAAGGTCGTGGCGGGCGCGCTGGCCGCCTGAACCCTAGGCGGCGGCCGCGCGGCCGAGCACTTCCGGGAGGGCCTCGTTCATGGCCAGCAGCAGCTTCTCCGGCTTGATCGGCTTTTCGACCACACACTGCATGCCGCTGTTGATGTAGGACTGAGCGTCCTCGGGGTCGGCATTGGCGGTGAGCGCGATGATCGGCACCATCCCGGCGGCGCCGGGCATGGCGCGAATGGCGCGGGTCGCCTCGACGCCGTCCATGTGCGGCATGCGGATATCCATCAGGACCAGGTCGAACCGGCCGGTGCGCGCGGCCTCGACCGCCTCGGCGCCGTCCTCGACACACTCTGAGGTGCACTCGAACATTTCGCACAGCGCCTCGGCCACCATGCGGTTGGTGGCGTTGTCGTCGACGACCAGCACGTGGGCGGGCCGTTTCAGCACGCTGTTGGGGTCGTGGTCTTCGGTGACGTTGGCTTCCGGCGCCAGCAGGTTGAAGACGATGGTGACGCCTGCCCCGGGGTTGGCGTCGGCGCGGATCTCGCCGCCCATCCGCTCGACCAGCCGGCGGCATAGGGTGAGCGCCAGCTTGGCCTGCAGGCCCGACGCATCGGCCTGGGCGGCGGGGTCGGCGAAGGCGTTGGCCACCCGCTCGGCCGAGAGGCCGCCGCCGGTGTCGCAGACGCGGCCGGTCAGGCGCAGGCCTTCGGGCGTGCGCTCGGCCTGCAGACTGGCCTCGACCGCGCCCTGGCGGTTGAGCGACAGCGCGGTATCGACCAGGACATCGAACAGTTGCTGCACGCGGGCGGCGTCGATCATGGCGCTGAGATCGGGCGGGCCGTCATAGCCGATCAGCAGGGTCACCCCGTCCTGGGTCGCCCGCGTCTGCCAGCTTGCCTGCAGGCTGTCCATGAGTTCGCGCAGGCCCGAGGGCTGCATCTCCAGCGCCATCTCGCCGGCCTCGGCGCGGGAGAGCTCCAGCGCGTCGTTGAGCGTGCGCAGGGTGGCCTGGCTGGACTCGATGATGGTGCGCACGAAGGCCTGGGCGTCGGCGGTGAGCGGCTGGCGCTGCAAGAGATCGGCGACCGCGATCACCCCGTTCATCGGGGTGCGCATCTCGTGATTGAGCATCTCGACAAAGCGGCGGTTCATGGCCGCGGCGCTGTGGTCGTCGCCGTGGCGGCGTAAGAGCGCCCGGGTCGAGACCACGCCGCGATAGCGGCCGCGCTCGACCACCACCAGGCCGGCGGCGGGCTCGATGTGGGCGAGCAGCAGTGAACAGGCCTCGTCGACGCTCATCTCGGCGCCGACGGTCAGGGCGGGCGACATGATCTCGGAGGCGCGCAGGCCGGCGTTCTGGGCGCGGATGGCGCCGCGGGCGATGATGCCGACTGGGCGGCCCTGCTTGACCACCGCCAATAGATCGCAGCCTGGCGTGTCGAGAATCCGGTCAAGCACCGTCCCGCATAGGCTGGTCGGATCGATTGGATGGACGTATTCGATCAGGCCTGAAAGACTCGACATGGGCACGACGACGCTGTTGGAAGTTCACCATGGCCAACTTTCGCTTGCAAAGTCGTTAAGACGCACGGGCATCTGAAGACAACCAAGGCTAAGCTTCGCCGTCGGAACTATCGCATAATACGAGGCCGGCGATTTCATCGAACGGTGATATTTGACTGAGGCTGTATAGATCATATTCGACGGCTCCGCTCGAATAGGCCGCTGGCGCCGGCCGCTCTTTGCGCTTTGCTTCGATGGCGCGCGGACGCTAGACCGCTCAGCCCTTGCAAAACCCTTGGATGACACGACTTTCCGCCTTCATGTCCGACAAGACGTCCTCCGCCAATACCGCCCTTGTGCTCCTTTCCGGGGGGCAGGACTCGGCCGTCTGCCTAGCCTGGGCGCTGGATCGTTATCCTCGCGTGGAGACCGTCGGGTTCGACTATGGCCAAAGGCACGCCGCCGAACTCAAGGCCAGGCAGGTTGTCCGCCGCAAGATGGCCGGTCGGGCTCCCGTCTGGGGCGAGCGGCTGGGCCCCGATCACCGGCTGAATATCCGCGCGTTCGGGGCCATCGGCGAGACCGCCATGACCGCCGAGCGCGCCATCGAGATCACCGACCGAGGCCTGCCATCGACCTTCGTGCCGGGGCGCAACCTGGTCTTTCTGGTCTATGCCGCGGCCCTGGCCGACCGGCGGGGCCTGGACATCCTGGTCGGCGGCATGTGCGAGACCGACTATTCCGGCTATCCCGACTGCCGGCGCGACACGCTGGACGCGCTGCAGACGACGTTGAACCTCGGCATGGCCCGGCAATTCGCCATTGAGACGCCGCTGATGCGGCTGACCAAGGCTGAGACCTGGGGCCTGGCCAAGCGGCTCGGCGGCGAGGCCCTGGTCGAGCTGATCGTGAAGGACAGCCACACCTGCTATCTGAATGAGCGTACGCCGCATGACTGGGGCGGCGGCTGCGGCCACTGCCCGGCCTGCGAACTGCGCGCCAAGGGCTGGACCGAATGGGTTGCGGCCGGCCGCCAGGCGCTCGCGCCATGAGCTACGCGGTCAAGGAGATCTACCTGACCCTGCAGGGCGAGGGCGGCCAGGCCGGGCGCGCGGCGGTGTTCTGCCGCTTCGCCGGCTGTAACCTGTGGAGCGGCCGCGAGCAGGATCGCGGCCGGGCGGTGTGCAATTTCTGCGACACCGACTTCGTTGGAACGGATGGGCCGGGCGGCGGGCGTTTCGCGACCGCGGCTGTCCTGGCCGAGGCCATCGCCGCTTGTTGGGGCGGCGAGCCGCGCGATCGCCTGGTCGTCTGCACCGGCGGCGAGCCCCTGCTGCAACTCGACCCACCGCTGATCGAGGCGCTGCACGCCCAGGGGTTTTCCATCGCGGTGGAGACCAATGGCACCATAGCCGCGCCCGCCGGCCTCGACTGGATTTGCGTCAGCCCGAAGGCCGACGCCCCGCTTGTCCAGACCTCCGGCCAGGAACTGAAGCTGGTCTATCCGCAAGCGGGCGTCGCTCCGACGCGGTTCGAGGCGCTGGCCTTCGAGCGGTTCTCGCTGCAGCCCCTGGACGGACCCGACCGGGAGGCCAACACAAAGGCCGTCGTCGCCTATTGTCTTTCCCACCCGCGCTGGCGTCTAAGCCTGCAAACCCACAAGTATCTCGGCCTGCCCTGACCCCATCCGCATGAGCATTTTCGAAATCAGCAAGGCGGCGAGCTTCGACGCCGCCCACTATCTGGACGAGGGCCCGGCCGACAGCCGCTATCGCCGTCTGCATGGCCACTCCTTCCGCGTCGAGGCGACTTTGCGCGGCGAGGCGGACGCCGCGTCCGGCTGGGTCGCTGACCTGGCGGCGCTGGATGCGGCGCTGCGCGAGGTCGCCGGGGAACTGGACCATGGCCTGCTGAACGAACGGCCCGGCCTGGAGACCCCGACGCTCGAAGCGCTCTGCCTCTATTTCACCGAGCGGCTGCGGCCACGATTTCCGAGCCTCGCCCGGCTGACCGTCTCACGGCCATCCCTTGGCGAGACCTGTGCGCTGGACCTGGCCTAGGCCCTATGGCCAACTCCAAGCCGGCGCGAAAGAAGACTGACTCGGAAGACCGCGCCCTTGCAGCCATAGGGGACCGGGTTTGAGTTCTTCCGAGGAGACCTACCAGCGAGCCCGCACCCGGGTTGGCAAGGTCCCGATTTCGACCAAGGCGTTCCAGGCGGTCGGCGCGACGACTGAATCCCTGAAGGGGTTCGCTTTCGGGACGTTCCTGCTCCTCTATTACAATCAGATCCTGGGGGTGAGCGCGTTCAAGGCCTCGGCGGCCATCGCGGTGGGGCTGATCATCGACGCAGCCTTCGACCCGCTGATCGGCTCCTTCTCCGACGGGCTAAAGACCCGGCTTGGGCGTCGGCATCTGCTCATGTACCTCTCGGCCGCGCCGATCGGGCTTGGCCTTTACCTGAGTTTTTCGCCACCGCACGGCCTCTCCGAAAACCTGCTGCTCGCCTGGTTATTCGGGTCGGTGGTGCTGACCAACATCTCGATGAGCCTCTTCGTCATTCCCTGGACGGCGCTCTACGCCGAGTTCTCGGACGACTACGCCGAGCGGACGACCATCGTGACCTGGCGATACGCCGTCGGAACGATCTTGACGGTCGCATTCACGCTGGCCGCCTATAGCTTTATCTTCCCCAAGACCCAGGCCTATCACTTCGGCCAACTCAATCCTCATGCCTATGCGCTCTTCGCACCGGTCGTCGCGCTCGCGACGGTGGCGACCATCCTCGTCACCACCGAGCTGACGCGGCGCGACATCCCCTATCTGCTGCAGCCGGTGAACAAGACCCCGCGGTTCAGCCTGCTCAGGGTCTGGCGCGACATCGCTTCCACCTTCACCAACCGCAACTTCCTGATCCTGTTCGCCGGCGCGCTGCTCTATGCCGGCATCGACGGCACCACCGGCACACTCGGCATCTACATGTCGACCTACTTCTGGGGCCTGTCGACCGAACAACTGAGGTGGTTCACGCTCAGCGCCGCAGGCGCGTTCGCCGGGTTCGCGGCGCTCGGCGTGATCGGACGGCTGTTCGACAAGAAGCTCGTGCTGCTGGTCAGCTTCGCCGCCCTCTGCATCGACGGCATGGGCGTGATCGGCCTTCGTCTGCTGCACCTTTTGCCGCCGAACGGCTCGCCGATCCTGCTCGCCATCCTGGTCGCCAACGACACCTTGCGCAGCTTCCTGGGCGTCCTGCTCGGCATCATGTTCGTCTCCATGCTGGCCGACACCATCGACGTGCAGGAGCTGAACACCGGCCGGCGCCAGGAAGGCATTTTCTCGGCGGCGCTCGCCTTCTCCGGCAAGGCAACCGCCGGCGTCGGCGCCATCATCGCGGGCTTCATGCTGGACTATATGGTGCACTGGCCGGTCCATGCGAACCCTCACACCATCGACCCGCACATCGTGACGCGCCTGGGCCTGGTCGCCGGCGTGATCGTGCCGCTGCTGCTGGTCGTGCCCTTCGCGCTCGGCACCCGTTACTCGATCACCCGCGACGCGCACACGCGCATCCGCGAAGAACTCGATCGGCGCCGCGCCGACGCGCACTTGAAGCCTCTCGACGAGGTCCCGCTGGACCTGGCCACGACGCTGATCCACCCGGCCGGTGAGACACTGGGCTAGACCGAGGGGACGAATGAGCAACCAGTGGGATCCCAAGACCTACCTCGCCTTCGCCGATGAGCGCACGCGTGCCGCGGCCGAACTTCTGGCCCGCATCCCGATCGAGGCTCCAACGCGCGTGATCGACCTGGGCTGCGGGCCTGGCAATTCGACCGACCTGCTCGCAAGCCGTTGGCCGGGCGCGCATCTCGAGGGCATGGACAGCTCGCCTGAGATGATCGACCAGGCGCGCCAGAGCGGCGTGAAGGCCGAGTGGTCGGTCGCCGATATCGACGGTTGGACCGCGGCCACGCCCTATGACGTGATCTATTCCAACGCCGCCCTGCATTGGGTCGGCGACCAGGCGTCGCTGCTGCCGCGTCTGATGCTCTCTGTCCGTCCGGGTGGCGCCCTAGCCTTCCAGGTCCCACTGAACTTCGACATGCCGTCGCACGCCCTGATGCGCGCGGTCGCCAGCGAGGGGCCGTGGGCCGCGAAACTGAGCGGCATCCGCAATATCGTCCTGATGAGCGCCGAACAGTGTTTCGACATTCTGGAACCCTGTGCGACCAACCTGGACATCTGGGAGACCGAATATCTGCAGGTGATGGAGGGCCCTGACGCCGTCTATCGCTGGGTCAGCGGGACGGGCCTGCGCCCCTTCGTGCAGGCGCTGGAGGGTACGGAGCGGGACGCCTTCATCCAGGCCTACAAGGCGCGACTGAACGCGGCCTATCCGATGCGCGAGAGCGGCAAGACGCTCTTTCCCTTTCGCCGGCTGTTCGTCGTCTCGCGCCGCTAGGGCTCGACGTCGGCGATCCTGGCCATGACCCGCGTCCAACCCGCCTCGTCCGCCGCGCCGGCCTCGTCGAAGGCTTGCGACAGCTGGCGCATCTGCGTGCCGGTGAGTTCAGCTTCCAGGCGGCGGCCGTCCGCCGTCAGGCTGAGGCGTTTGACGCGCCGGTCGTCAGCATGGCCCACAACGCCGACCAGCTTCGCCTCCGTCAGCTGCCGCAATGGCGCGCTGAGCGCCTGTTTGCTGACGGCGAGGATTTCCAGCAGGCCCTTTACCGAGACCTCCGGGTTGCGGCCGACGAAATAGAGGATGCGGTGGTGCACCCGGCCGAGGCCGCGCCGCTCAAGGATGCGGTCCGGGCGGTCGGTGAAGGCGCGATAGCCGAAGAACAGCAGTTCGATGGCGCGCCGCAGCTCGTCTTGCCGGGTTTGGTCAACCATGTTGACACGTTATTCCGAGCCTCTTAGCCTGTCGATAGGTCAATAATATTGACCATGTCGGGAGGATGCCGATGCTGTCGCAGCGCATTGCCGATCTCGCGGGCTCTCCCGTGCGCGCCATGCTGGCGACGGCGCAGCGGCCGGAGGTGATCTCCTTCGCCGGCGGCCTGCCGGCGCCGGACAGTTTCGCCGATCTCGACCTGCCAGCGCCGCCGCTGGAGGTGCTGCAATACGGCCCGACAGAGGGCGAACCGGCGTTGCGCGCCAGGATCGCCCAGGACCTGGCCGAACTGGGGCTGGACGCACCGGCGACACGCATCCTGATCCTCTCCGGCTCGCAGCAGGGCATAGACTTGGCCGCCAAGCTCTTTGTCGATCGCGGAACCCGCGTCGCGGTCGAGGCGCCGGCCTATCTGGCGGCGCTGCAGGTCTTCCGCTTCTTCGGCGCCGCGCTGCGGAGCCTGGACCGCGCCGATCCTGGCGCTGCGTGGATCGGCGAAGCCCGGCCGGCTCTCGCCTATGTGACACCCACCTTCCAGAACCCCTCCGGCCATTGCTGGACCACGGACGAACGCAACGCCCTGGCCCGGGCCTGCGACGCCGCCGACGTGGCGCTGTTCGAGGACGATCCCTATCGCGACCTGGCCTACGACGCCTGCGAGCGTGGCCCGATCTGCGCACGGCTGACGAGGGCCTCGTGGATCTATCAGGGCTCCTTCTCCAAGACTGTCGCGCCGGGATTGCGCATCGGCTTCCTGGCCGCCTCGGCGGATCTCTTCCCCCACCTGGTCAATCTGAAACAGGCGGCGGACCTGCACACCAACCGGCTCGGACAGTGGTATGCGCTGCGCTATCTGGACGATCCGAACCGCGCCCAGCGCCTGAGCGGGCTGGTGAACCGATACCGCCGGCGGCGCGACCTGTTCGCCGCTTCCATGGACCGGCATCTGGGCGGCCTGGCCGACTGGGAGGTTCCGGCGGGCGGGCTCTTCTTCTGGGCGACGCTGAAATCGGGCGCCGACACCGACGAGCTGCTGCAACGGGCGCGCCAGCGCAATGTGCTCTTCACCCCCGGCGAGCACTTCTTCGCCGAGAAGCCCGATCCATCGGCCTCGATGCGACTCAACTTCAGCCACGCCGACGAAGACTCCGCCGAGCGCGGCCTGGCGATCCTGGGCGAACTGATAAGGGAAACGGCCGTCTAGACACCGCGACTTGACCTGAAGCTATAGCGTCGCCCCGGCGACTTTGGCAGTGTCAGCCGACACCGGCCGAAGGCGATCCCATTTGACCGCGCAGACAAGCTCCCGCCCACCCCGTGTGGCGCCCGCCGACCGCCGGCTCAGCCTGGCGACCAAGCTGTTCTATGGGTTCGGATCGGTGGCCTTCGGGGTGAAGGACAACGGCTTCAGCTATCTTCTGCTGATCTTCTACAACCAGGTGATCGGCCTGCCGGGGACGCTGGTGGGCCTCGCTTTGATGATCGCCCTGGTCTGGGACGCCTGTATCGATCCGCTGATCGGCCAATTGTCCGACAATCTGCGCAGCCCCTGGGGCCGGCGCCATCCGTTCATGTACGCCGCGGCCCTGCCGGTGGCGCTGTCCTATGTGGCGCTGTGGAATCCGCCGCATTGGAGCCCCCAGGCGCTGTTCTACTACCTGATCGTCACCTCGATCGTGATCCGCACCTTCATCTCCTTCTATGAGGTGCCGAGCTCGGCCCTCGCCGCCGAGTTCAGCGCCGGCTACGACGAGCGCTCGGTGCTGCTCAGCTATCGTTACTTCTTCGGCTGGGTCGGCGGGCTGGCGCTCAACTTCATCGCCTTCTTCTTCCTCTTCCGGCCCGACGCAACCCATAAGGTCGGCCAGCTCAACCCGGTCGGCTACGCCCATTACGGCATGGTCGGGGCGGCCGTGATGTTCGCCGCCATTCTGATCTCGGCGGCCGGCACCCATCGCTATATCCCGACCCTGATGCCGCCGCCGCCGCGCCGGCATCTGACCTTGCGTCAGACGGCCAGGGAGATGGCCGAGACCCTGTCCAACCGCTCCTTCCTGTTCCTTCTGCTGTCTGGCATTGCCACGGCGATGGCCGCCGGGCTCGGCGCCTCGCTCAACAACTATTTCAACACCTTCTTCTGGGGGTTTTCCGCCCGGCAGATCTCGCTGTTCACCGCCGGCGTCTTCCTCTCCGCCATTATCGCCCTGCCCGCAGCGCCGATCCTGTCGCGCCGCTTCGGCAAGCGCGCCACGGCCATGGTGCTGATGGTGGCCGCGGTGGCGGTGGGGATCACGCCGCTGCTGCTGCGGCTGGTCGGACTGATGCCGCCCAACCATTCGACCGCCCTGGTGGTGGTCATCTTCTGCACCTCGATCATCGGCACGGCCTTCGGCATCGTCTCTTCGACCATGCTCTCGTCGATGATCGCCGACGTGGTGGAGGCCTCGGAACTGAAGACCGGCCGCCGCTCCGAGGGCCTGTTCTTCGCGGCTTCCGCCTTTGTCGGCAAGGCGGTGTCGGGCTTCGGCATCCTGGCGGCGGCGACCATTGTCGAGCTGATCCATCTGAATCCCGGCGCCAGTCCGGCCAGCGTGCCCTCCGAGGTGACCCGCCACCTGGCCCTGGTCTATTGCCCGGTGATCATCGGCCTCTATGCCGCGGGACTGCTGCTGCTCACCGGCTACAAGATCACCCGCGCCAGCCATAGCGAGACCCTGGAGCAGCTTGCCGCCGAAGCCGAGGAAGCCCTGCATCCTGCCTGAGGTCTGCCGGCCCGTCGCACCGAGAGGGTCGGCGCTACGCGCGAAGAGCCCGCCGTCCGCCGCCGGCCGACGGATTGGGCGGCGCCGGCGATTAAAGGCAGCAGAGGGTGAGCCATGGCCAGTCGGTTTCGGTTTTCAGCGGCGGTTGCGCTCGCGGTCCTTTTCATAGGGCTGTGGCTGAAGCCCGCCTGGGCTAGTGGCGCGGTGACCGACAGCTATGGCGGCCGCGACATGATCGTCTATGCCCCGACCGAACTCCCGCCCGCGGGGTCACGGGCCCTAGTGGTGGTTCTGCATGGCGGACTGGGCAACGCCCAGCGCATCGCCAGCCAACAGTCGGAAAGCGGCCTGAACATGAACGCCGTGGCCGACAAGAACGGCTTCATCGTCGCCTATCTGAACGGAACCCCGGTCACGCGATACCTGGGAGACGAGGTCCTGGGCTGGAACGCCGGCGGCGGCTGCTGCGGCCAGTCGGCGGCCAACAACATCGACGACATCGCCTATATCAAGGGCGCGGTCGGCTATCTGGCGGCCAAGTACGGCGTCGACCCCGGCCGCGTCTATGGGACGGGCCACTCGAACGGCGCCATGATGACCCAGAGGATCATGTGCGAGACCAGGCTCTATGCCGCCGGGGTCGCCATCTCAGGGCCGCTCAACCTGGACGTCTCGACCTGCCCCGCCGGACACGGCGAACGGATCCTCGCCATCCATGGCGCCGACGACCAGAATGTGCCGATCGGCGGCGGCCGAGGGACCAAGGGCCTGTCGCAAACGCCCTACAATTCGGAAGATCGTTCCAGGCAGGTGTTCGTGAATTCGGGCGCGTCCTACACGCTTCAGATCGTGCCGGGCGCCGACCACATGCTGGATCATATCGGGGCGGTGATCCTGAAAACCGAAGGTGTCACCATCGCCGAGAAGTCGGCCCGGTTCTTCGGGATCCTCAAACCGGCGCCCTGAAACCCGGCTGGACCTCTTTAGGTCTTCTCGCCCTCGACCGGCTGGTTGTCGGCGGCGCGGCGACGGGGGCCGGTATAGTCGGGGTCGGCGCGGCGGCGGCGGTCGGGGCCGAAATAGCCATCGGTGCGGACGTAGGGGCGCGGATTGTCCACCACCTGGGCGATGCGGCTGAGCACGCCGCGCGCGGTGACTGGCTTGGAGAGGAACTCGTTGACGCCGACGTCTCGCGCTTCCTGCACCCGGCGGTGGGTCGAGTGTCCGGTGATCATGATCACCGGCGCCATCGGGTTGGGGCTGTCGGGCGAATTGCGCAGCAGGCGGACGAAATCGATGCCGTCCAGCGGCTGCATGGCCAGATCGGTCATGATGATGTCGATCTGGTTGACCCGCAGGCTCTTCAACGCCTCCGCGCCGTCGGTCGCCTCGAACACGTCGCGCACACCGATGGCGCGAAGGATTTCGGTGAGCAGCACGCGCATGTGGTGGTTATCGTCCACCAGCAATATTTTCAGCAGCTCAAAGCGCAAGACGGGCCCGCCGAAAGAGGGTTTAACGACCGGGAACTCCAGCGTCGGCGATACCGAAAGCTGCGCGCGACGGTGTGATCTCCGCCATTAGGCAGAGCGGGTAGGCCGGTCAACCGAAAAGCCGCCTTGAGGCAATGTGCGCGCCGGGCCGAATACACGAGCCAGTTGCAGCTAACCTTGGCCGACCGGGACCGGTTCGGTGCGCCCGGTCTGGCCACGCTGGCGCAGCATGGCGTCGGCCAGCACGCAGGCCAGCATGGCCTCGACCACCGGCGTGGCGCGCAGGCCGACGCAGGGGTCATGGCGGCCCTTGGTGCGGACCTCGATCTCGGCCCCGCTCTCGTCGATCGACTGTTTCGGCGTCAGGATGGAAGAGGTCGGCTTGAACGCCACCCGCGCCACCACCGGCTGGCCGGTGGAGATGCCGCCCAGCACGCCGCCGGCATTGTTGGACAGAAAGACCGGCCCGTCATTGCCCATGCGCATCTCGTCGGCATTCTCCTCGCCGCTGAGCGCCGCGGCGGCGAAACCGGCCCCGACCTCGACCCCCTTGGCGGCGTTGATCGACATCATGGCCGCGGCGATCTCGGCGTCGAGCTTGCCATAGATGGGCGCGCCCCAGCCGGCGGGCACACCGGTCGCCTCGACCTCGATGATGGCGCCGGTGGAGGAGCCCGCCTTGCGGATGGCCTCCAGATGTTGCTCCCAGGTCTCGACCATGCCGGAATCCGGGCACCAGAACGGGTTGTTCCGCACCTCGTCCCAATCCCAGCGCGACCGATCGATCGCGTGCGGCCCGACCTGGACCAGGGCGCCACGGACCATCACGCCCTCGCCCAGCACCTTGCGCGCAATGGCGCCAGCCGCGACCCGCGCCGCGGTCTCGCGCGCCGACTGCCGACCGCCGCCGCGATAGTCGCGCACCCCGTACTTGGCGAAATAGGCGTAGTCGGCATGGCCGGGCCGGAAGGCGCGGGCGATATCGCTGTAGTCGCGCGAGCGCTGATCGACATTGTCGATCATCATCGAGATCGGCGTGCCGGTGGTGACGAGGCCGTCGGTGCGTTCGTCCTCGAACACCCCGGAGAGGATGCGGACGGCGTCCGGCTCTTGGCGCCGGCTGACGAACTTGCCGCCGCCCGGCCGGCGCTTATCGAGCCAGACTTGGATCTCGGCCTCGGTGATCGGAATTCCCGGCGGACAGCCATCGACCACGCAGCCGAGGGCCAGCCCGTGGCTCTCGCCCCAGGTGGTCACGCGAAACAGATGGCCGAACGTATTGTGCGACATGGCGGCCTTTTAGCCGAACCGCGCGCGACGCAACATAGCGTGCGGCGGCGAGGCGCGGCGCCTATATCGACGCCATGACCCCCCTCTCCATCCTCGACCTCTCCCCCATCGTCCAAGGCGGCGACGCCGGCCAGTCGCTGCGCAACAGCCTGGACCTGGCCCAGCACGCCGAGCGCTGGGGCTACAAACGCTATTGGCTGGCCGAACATCACAACCTGGCCGGGGTGGCCAGCGCCGCGACCGCCGTGGCGATCGGCTTCGTGGCCGGCGGCACCTCGACCATCCGCGTCGGCGCCGGCGGCATCATGCTGCCCAACCACGCGCCGCTGGTCATCGCCGAACAGTTCGGCACGCTGGCCTCGCTCTATCCGGGCCGCATCGACCTGGGCGTCGGTCGCGCGCCGGGCTCGGACCAGATCACCGCGCACGCACTGCGCCGCACCCTGCAGGGCGACATCGACCGCTTCCCACAGGATGTGGTCGAGTTGATGGGCTATTTCCGGCCCACCGTGCCCGGCCAGGCCGTCCGGGCGGTGCCCGGCGCCGGTCTGGACGTACCTGTCTGGATCCTGGGCTCAAGCCTGTTCGGCGCGCAGCTGGCCGCGGTGCTCGGCCTGCCCTTCGCCTTCGCCTCGCACTTCGCACCGGCGGAGATGGAGCGCGCCATCGCCCTCTATCGCGAGCGGTTCGAGCCGTCGGAGCAACTGGCCAAGCCCCATGTGATGCTGGGCCTGAACGTGGTCGCCGCCGAGACCGACGCCGAGGCTAGGCGGCTGCTGAGTTCGCTGCAGCAGGCCTTCATCAATCTGCGCACCGGTCGCCCCGGCCCCCTGCCGCCGCCGGTCGACGATATGGACGCGCGCCTGGACCCCAACGCCAAGGCCATGCTCGCCCAGTCGCTGCGCTGGGCGATCGTCGGCTCGCCCGACGCGGTCAGGGCGGGCCTGAAGGATTTCGTCGCCCACACCGGCGCCGATGAGCTGATGATCACCGCCCAGATCTTCGACCACTCAGCCCGGCTGCGCTCGTTCGAGATCACCGCCCAGGCTCGCGACCAGATCGCCGCGGCCGCGTAGAATATTAAGCTTAAGCTCCGAACCTTCGTCGCGCTCATCCGTTGTATCGAGCACAGAGGCTAAGGAGTGGTCGAGTGGTCGATGTGATTGAGCTGGACGCAGGGCAATATCCGCCGGACGACGAAACCTGCTATATCGTCACGCGCGATCCGACCGGGCGATTTTATGTCACCGAGTCCGGTGTGGGCTTCGTGAAATCGGAACAGGCGTCCTTCTATCCGGTCTCTGAACAGGAACGCCGCTCGACGATCGATCGCGCGACCAAGTACGCCGGCCAGCACGGCGTCCACGCCGTTTACGTGGTCTCCTGATCAGATTGGGCGGACGCCCAGATCTCTGAAAAAGCGCAGCAGGTAACCATCCGGGTCGGCGGCGACGGCGGGAAATCCAAGCATCTCGGCCAGGAAGGCGTGATCGGCCGCCGCGTCTGTGCTGTACAGGATCACGCGAGCGCCGAAGATCATCAACCTTGCTCCTTGGGGTGCGACTCCAGGATCGTCAGGTTAGTTTTTCGGTTGAGATCCAGAAAGGTCGCCCATGACCCCTGCGCACGATGGCGAGACGCTCGCCTGGTATGATCGAGAGGCGCCAGTCTATGCCAACCGACGGCCGGCGGAGCGCAATGCCCGGCTGGAGGCCTTCCTCGGCCGCCTGAGCCCTGGCGCCGCGATCCTCGAATTCGGCTGCGGCGGGGGCCAGGACGCCGAGGTCATGATCGCCGCCGGCTTCGACGTCACCCCCACCGATGGCTCGCCGGGCCTCGCCGCCGAGGCGGAGCGGCGTCTGGGTCGCGCCATTCGGGTGATGCGGTTCGAGGACCTCGACGAGATCGAGCGTTACGACGCCGTCTGGGCCAATGCCTGCCTGCTGCACGTGCCGGAAGCACGCCGGGATCTCCGCCGAATTGGCGCTGCCAGAAGCGATAGCCTAGAACGG
>CALAEG010000164.1 GCA_937890965.1 uncultured Caulobacteraceae bacterium
CGGGCCGGCTACCAGGCCTGCCAGCCATGTGCCTTCAGCCAGGCGTCGACGCTCCTGGCGCCGTCATCCTTGTCGCTCCCGGGAACGATGAAGCTCTGCTTGGCGTCCGGGCGGACCACATAGACCGGGTTGTAGGACCCTTCCTTGGGCGCCGCGTAATACATGTGGCGCTGGACCAGCAGGTAGCCGCGATATTGGCCGGTCCTGATCAGGGACATCACCGCCCCGTCGATGACGAAATGTTCCTCGCCGGTGGCGAGGCTCACCTGGTGCACGGCGGGCGAGGTCGCCCAGGCCAAGGCCGAGACATAGACAAAGCCGCCGTCGAGCGAGAATTTCGGGCCGTCGAAGGAGTCGAAATTCTGCTTCACGTCGGTGGCCGGGTGCGGACCGATCAGCCTGTGCGACTGGCCGGTCGCGCCGTCGCCGATCCAGAGCGAGGTCAGGTTGCCGTCGCCGCCCTCAGGCGGCGGGCCGTCGACATGGATGAAGGCCACCGTCCTGCCGTCCGGGGCCAGCACCGGCTCGGTAAATCCGCCGCCGCTGGTCAGGGTGCGGTTGGCCCCGCCGGCGTCGGTGTAGACGATATTGCCGGCTCGCTCGGCGACGTGAGCGGTCGGCGCCGCAGCCACTGGCGTCGCCGCGCCCACGAGGCAAGCGAGCAGCAGCTTCAGGGTTGGCCGGCGCATCCTCGGGCCTCCTAGAACGGGAAGAACCGTTGCAGCAGCGCGGTGCCGCCGGAGGTTTTCTGCACCGCTTCCACGTCGCCGCGGCCGCCGTAGTCGATGCGCGCCTCGGCGATCTGGGTGTGCAGGATGGTGTTGGTCGAGGTGATGTCCTCCGGCCGCACGATGCCGGCGACGGTGAGCACGCGAGTGTCGTTGTTGGTCCTGACCTCCTGGCGCCCCGAAATCTCCAGATTGCCATTGGGCAGGACATTGGTGACCACCGCGGCGATGGTCAGGGTGATCTGTTCCTGGCGCGTCACCCCGCCGGTGCCGCCGGCGACCAGACTGGAATTGGTGTTGATCGCCTGGGCCGGGTCGAACCCTTTCGGCAGCACCTTGGTCATCAAGGTCTCGAGCCCGAACAGGTTGGTGACCCCGGCGGTGTTGGCGCTGGTCCTGGTCGCGGTGGTCGCGTTCGAGGTCTTGGCGCTGTCGTCGATATTGATCAGCACCGTAAGAATGTCGCCAACCCGGCTGGCGCGCTGGTCGTTGAAGAAGGCGCGTGCGCCGCTGCGCCAGAGCGAATTGGCCGAGGCGGGTTGAGGCGCTGGGTCGCGCGCGGAGGCGGCGATGGAGAGCGAATCGCGGCTCTCCAACGCCACGGACGGATGGCCCATCGGCGTCAGGGGCGGGCCCCTGACGGCGTCGCTGACCGATTCCTTGAGGCTAGTGCAGCCAGCGAGAGGGGCGGCGGCGAGCAGCAGGATCAGCAGGGGGCGGCGCATGGCGAAGCTCACGGATTGTTCAGCGGAGGGCGGCGAATTGCGAGGTGGTCTGGTGGGCGGCGCGGAGGGCCTCGGCCTCGGGGCCGACCACGGCCTCGTCGGCGCCGGTGACCACGGCCTGGATGATCTTCTTCGATGCCATGTTCTGGATGGCGACCGGCTCGCCGGCGGCGGCGTCGGCCATGGCCTTGCCCTGCAGGGTCAGGCTGATCCCATCGGTGTGATAGCTCACCTCGACCACATCATCGCGCTTGACCAGGATGGGGTTGCTGAGGTCGTGCGCGGCCACGGCCGAGCCGGCGCGCAAGGGGCGCCTGACCACCTTGCCGATGACGCTATCGGCGTCGCGCGGCGCGTCCGCCGGCACGGCGAAGCTCGGCACCTTGCCAAAGGCCAGATCGGTGGGCTGGACGATTTCACCGGCGGTCAGGCTGCGCGAATAGGTCAGCACCTCGACCATCGGCCCGGCGCTGGCGACCGCGGCGCCGACACTTGGCACCACGATGCGTTGCAAGGCCCCGGGATTGTCCCAGTCCAGGCCGTGCGAGCGGGCGATCCGTTGCACCGCACCGGCGTCGAGCACCGCGCTCATGCCAGCCGGGGCGCCATTGCCGATGACTACGCCGCCGGCCTGGCCAGAATTGTCGAACAGGTCGCCAAGGGTGATCGGTCCCGACGCGGAGACCTGGCCGCGCAGGCTCACCGGCTGGCCGGCCAGGGCGGGCGCGGCCCACATCAGGGCCAGCACGACGCCAATGAACTTCAGCCCGCGCATGACCTCACGACTTCATCTGGGTGTTGGTCTGCAGCATCTGGTCGGCGGTGGTGATCACCTTCGAATTCATCTCGTAGGCGCGCTGGGCGACGATCAGCGCGGTGATCTCGCTCACCGGATCGACGTTGGAGGCCTCGGTATAGCCCTGCAGAATGGTGCCAAGGCCCTGCAGGCCCGGCGTGCCCACGGTCGGCGCGCCTGACGCGTCGGTCTGGGTGAAGAGGTTGTTGCCCAGCGGCTGCAGGCCGGCATTGTTGAAGAAGCTGGCCAGTTGCAGCTGGCCCACCTGCTGCGGCGAGGTCGAGCCGGCGACCGTCACCTGCACCTGGCCGGCGGTTGAGATGGTGATGGCGGTGGCGCCCTGCGGAATGGTGGTCTGCGGGATGACCTGATAGCCGTCGGCGGTGACCAGCTGGCCCTGGCCGTTGACCGAGAAGTTGCCGGCGCGGGTATAGGCGGTCTCGCCGGACGGCAGCAGCACCTGGAAATAGCCCGCCCCCTGGACGGCCATGTCCAGCGGATTGCTGGTCTGGGTCATCGAGCCCTGGGTGCTGATCGTATAGACCGAGCCGGCCTTGACGCCCGCGCCGACCTGCACGCCGGTCGGGACTATGGTGCCCTGGCTGGACGACTGCGAGCCGGCCTGCTCGACGTTCTGGTAGATCAGGTCCTCGAACTCGGCGCGGCCCTTCTTGAAGCCGACGGTGTTCATGTTGGCGATGTTGTTGGAGATCACATCGACGTTCAGGTCTTGCGCCGCCATCCCTGTGGCGGCCGTACGAAGAGCCATCATGGTTTAGTCGCCTTCTACTGGACCGTTCCCAACCGCTGGACGGCGGTCGAGGACAGGCTTGCGGTCGAATTCATCATGTTGGAGATCATGTCGTAGGCGCGGCTGATCCGGATCATGTCGGTGACCTGGATGATCGGCTGCACGTTGGAGGATTCGAGCATGCCCTGGCGCACCACCTGGCCGGTTACCGGCTGGGTCGGGGCATTGGTGGTGTTGGCATAGAGGCCGTCGCCCTCCTTGGTCAGGGAGGACATGTCGGCGAAGCTGACCACGCCCACCTTGCCGACGCTCTGGGCGCCGGTCTGGCCGGGCAGGGTCTGGGTGATGGAGCCATCGCCGCCGATCGACGGCGGTCCGCCCTGGGGGTTGAGCGAGATCGGCGAGCCGGAGCTGTCCAGCACCGGATCGCCGGCTTGAGTCACCAGCTGGCCCTGGGCGTTGGTGCCGAAGCGGCCGTCGCGGGTATATTGGGTCCCGTTGGCGGTGGAGATCTGGAAGAAGCCCTGGCCCATGATGGCCAGGTCCAGCGGCGCGCCGGTCGATTGCAGCGGTCCCTGGCTGAAGTCGCGCGTCACGCCGTTGTCGGCGACGAACTGAACCGGCGCCGCGCCCAGCGACATCCCCGGCGGCGTCACCGGATCGGGCGTCGACATCAGGGCCTCGACCTTGAAGCCGGTGGTGTTGGCGTTGGCCATATTATTGGCGGTGATGTCGAGTTCGCGCTCGAGCAGCATCTGCTTCGACAGGCCGACATAGAGGGCGTTATCCATCGATGTTTTTGCTCAGCTGGCCACGCAGTCCTTGGCCCATGGTTGACTGCAACAGCCGCGCCAGCCGAAAAACGCTTTAAATACAATAAACAAGACGGTTAACGCGCTGCCGACCGGCGTTTCTCACCCGGCAAAAATTGCAGCGTTTCAGGAAGGTTAAAAACCAGTCCTTAACCAAACCGGCGCGATGGAAAGGTCATCCCAATCGCCAAGGGCGCGGCGCTTTGGGGGCGCTTGGGCGGGTTGGGAATGCAATGGCCAAGGACGTAGCCGATCACGACGCCGACGACGACGTCGACGAAGACGACGAAACCGTCGAAGGCGAGGGCGAAGAGGGCGGCAAAAAGAAGCTTCCGCTCAAGCTGATCGCCATCGGCGCTGCCGTCGCGATTCTGGTGCTCGGCGGCGGCGGGACGGCGGCCTTCCTGCTGCTCGGCCACCATGCGCCCGGCGCGCATGCGAGCAAGGTGAAGAAGCCGCCCAAGAAGGACGGCGCCAAGGACGACAAGACCGGCGCCCAGGTCGCCGACGGCCCCGACGGGGTGGTCTTCTACACGCCGCCCGACATCGTCGCCAACATGGACACGGCCGACGGCAAGTCGACCTTCCTGAAGCTCAAGCTCACCTTCGAACTGCCCGACCACGACACCGCGGACGCCATCGACGAGAACATGCCGCGCCTGCAGGACATGTTCCAAACCTTCCTGCGCGAGCTTCGCCCGGAGGACCTGTCCGGCAGCCAGGGCAGCTATCAGCTGCGCATGGAGCTGTTGCGGCGGGTGAACCTCGTCATCGCGCCCGCCAAGGTCAACACCGTCCTGATCGAGGAGATGCTCATCAACTAGGCGCACGTTTGGCGCCCGGTTTGACCCGCGATCATGGCCGAGGACACCGCAACCGAAGACCAGACCCTGGAAGCCGCCCCGTCGGAAGGCGAAGCCGCGCCCGCCGCGGACGCACCGGCCGTGCCGGAGTGGGACGCGGGCGACCTGCCGGCGCCGGCCGAGCGTATCCTCAATCAGGACGAGATCGACAGCCTGCTCGGCTTCGACCTCTCCGACGACGACTCTTCCGACCGCACCGGCATCCGCGCCATCATCAATTCGGCGCTGGTCTCCTACGAACGCCTGCCGATGCTGGAGATCGTCTTCGACCGCCTGGTGCGGCTGATGACCACCTCTTTGCGCAACTTCACCTCGGACAATGTCGAGGTCAGCCTCGACAACATCTCCTCGATCCGCTTCGGCGACTACCTGAACTCGATCCCGCTGCCGGCCATCCTGTCGGTGTTCCGCGCCGAGGAGCTGGACAATTTCGGCCTGCTGACGGTCGATTCCAACCTGATCTATTCCATTGTCGACGTGCTGCTCGGCGGCCGGCGCGGCACCGCGGCCATGCGCATCGAGGGCCGGCCCTACACCACCATCGAACGCGTCCTGGTGCAGCGTATGGTCGAGGTGGTGCTGGCCGACGCCCAGGCCGCCTTCGAGCCGCTGACGCCGGTGACCTTCAATCTCGACCGGCTGGAGACCAATCCGCGCTTCGCCGCCATCGCGCGGCCGGCCAACGCCGCCATCCTGGTCAAGCTGCGCATCGACATGGAGGATCGCGGCGGCCGCATCGAGCTTCTGCTGCCCTACGCCACCCTCGAGCCGATCCGCAAAATGCTGCTGCAGCAGTTCATGGGCGAGAAGTTCGGCCGCGACAATATCTGGGAAGGCCACCTGGCCACCGAGCTGTGGACCACCCAGCTCGATGTGCGCGCCGTGCTCGACGAGCAGGTGGTGGACCTGCGCCGCGTGCTGAATCTGAAGGTCGGTGACACCCTGATCCTGAACGCCACCCCGGAAAGCCTGATCGAGCTGCGCGCCGGCAATATCCCGCTCACGCGCGGCCGCATGGGTCGCCGCAACCACAATATCGCCGTCCGCGTCGAGGCGCCGCTGACGCCCGCCGCCAAGACCGCAATCCAGGGAGGGCCGACATGAGCCCGATATCGATGACGCTCGACCTGATCCTGGCGGCTCTGCTGCTGATCACCCTTGGCTTCGGCCTCAGGCTCGAACGGCGCTTGAAGACCCTGCAGGCCAGCCAGGCGAGCTTTGCGGCCGCCGTCGCCGATCTCGATCGGGCGGCAGGCCGCACCGAGACCGGCCTCGCCGAGCTGCGCGGCGCCATGGACGAGGCGGCCAGCCTGCTCGCCGGCCGGATCGAGAAGGCGCGCGAGCTCGCGGCCAAGCTGGAGACCCTGACGAACGAAGGCGCGACAATCGCCGAGCGTCCGCCGGCCGCCGCCCAGCGCTCCGCCCTCGATCGGGTCTGGGCGCGGCCCGGCTTGGCGCCGCGGCGCGGGGCCGAGGCGCCGGCAGGCGAACCGCCGCTCACCCTGAGCCGCGACG
>CALAEG010000165.1 GCA_937890965.1 uncultured Caulobacteraceae bacterium
TGATCGTGTGAATTAATTCCCTGTTCGGTTGGCGCAGACGATCACGCTGGGGTCGTATCGAACCCTTTGATCCATTGGGACAATCTGCGCGCCCGCTCGCGTTCTAAGCTCGCCGGGGGTGTTGGAATTTGAAGCCTTCCCAGTTAAATTCCCTGTAGGCAGGGAAATCTGTTTCGTCGAACCGCCAATGTGGACATGGCGGAATTGGCCGGGAGAAATCGGGCCCTTTGGCGGGTCAAATCCATGACAAGTCCCGGGCGGAGACGCGTCTCCGCCTCGTGCGGGTGGTGCAAGCGACCGGAATTGCGGAAGGTTTCCCGATAGTCCTGGCGGGCGCTAGTTAGCGGCGGACTGGCTGGTGGAGAGCATAGGGATTGAACGTTGGACACCCAGAAGGTGCATTAAAGAAAACACCCGTTTAGCGGAAAGTGGACATTTCAGAGTGGGCCAGGAGAAAATGGATAAGAAAAGCCTCCAAAAGTATAAGTGGAGACCGTCTCCTGTCCATTCTCCTTGGCGCATCGGGCTCTAACCCTGCGACTTCTTTAAACTAGTCGGACCACTACTGCGAACGGCTACCTTAGTACTGACTGCCTGGTGGATGCGGTAGGGATTGAACCTACGACCCCTGCCGTGTGAAGGCAGTGCTCTCCCGCTGAGCTACGCATCCGGTCGCCAGGAAGGGCGTGGCTATAGCGTTCCCGCTTCAGCCGAGCAAGCGCGCCGCCAGGGGGGCAAGCTCCGAGAAATGCTCGATCAGGTGGTCGCCGCCGAGCTCGGCGGGGGCGATCTCGGTATAGCCGAAGCCGACCACGATCGAGGGAACGCCGGCCGCCCGCGCGGCGCCGACATCGGCGGCGCTGTCGCCGACCATGAGCGCGCGCTCGATGCGGCCGCCGGCGGCTTCCACCGCGGCGATCAGGTGGCGGGCGTCTGGCTTGGGCGCCGGCGCCAGGTCCGGGCCGATGACGGCGGCGAAATGGCGGCTCAGGTCCAGCGCGTCCAGCAAAGCCACGGACAGGTCGGTGAACTTGTTGGTGCAGACGCAGAGCCCGGCCCCGGCGCCGGCCAGGTCGGTCAGGGCCGCCTCGACGCCCTCGAACGGGCGGCTCTCCAAGGCGATGCGCTCGCGATAGACGGCGATGAAGCGGCGGACCAGGGCGGGGGTTTCCGCCGCATCCAGCGGCTCGCCCGCCGCGGCGAACCCTTGTTCGATCATGGCCCGCGCGCCGCGACCGACCATCGGCCGCGCCTGCCTGAGCGAGAGCGCCGGCAGGCGCTTTTCGTGCAGGATGACGTTCAGCGAGCCGATCAGGTCGGGCGCGCTATCGACCAGGGTGCCGTCGAGGTCGAAGGCGATCACGGCGCCGGTGAGGCTTTCGGGGGCCAAGGACATGGCCGGCCGTTTCGGCTAAATCGAGCCGAACCGCAACCGGCCTTGAGTCGAAGGAGCCCCCATGACCGCACGCGCCGCCGTCATCCTGGCCGCCGGCCAGGGCACGCGGATGAGGTCGCCGACGCCCAAGGTGCTGCACCGGGTGGGCGGCCGCGCCATGCTGGACTGGGTGATCGACGCCGCCGAGGCGCTGGGCTGCGAGAAGATCGTGGTGGTGGTGGGCGCGGGCGCGGATGAGGTCAGCGCGCACGTGACCGCGCGGCTGGGCGCTGGAGCGCTGACCGTGCAGGACCCGCCGCTGGGCACCGGCCACGCCGTGCTGGCGGCCAAGGCGGCGCTTGCTGGATTTCAGGGCGATGTCGTGGTCAACTATGCCGACGGCCCGACCCTGACCGCGGCCGATATCGAGCCCTTGTTCGACCTGCGCGCCGCCGGCGCCGACGTCGCGGTGCTCGGCTTCGAGGCGCGCGACCCCGCGCCCTACGGCAGGCTGATCCTGGGCGAGGGCGACCGGCTGATGCGCATCGTCGAGGCCCGGGAGGCGAGCCCGGCCGAACTTGCGGTCAAGGCGTGCAATTCCGGCGTGCTGGCCGCGCCGGCAGCGCTGCTGTTCGAGTTGCTTGGCAAGGTCCGCGCCGACAACGCCAAGGGCGAATACTATCTGACCGATGTGGTCGGCCTGGCCAATGCGGCTGGGAAAGAGGTGCGGGTGGCGTTCGCGCCGGAGGAGGCCTTTATGGGCGTCAATTCTCAAGCCGAGCTGGCCGTGGCGGAAGCCGCCTTCCAGGCGAAGCGGCGCATCGAACTGATGGAGGCCGGCGTCTCCATGGTCGCGCCGGACACGGTGCATCTGTCGGCGGACACGGAGGTCGCCGCGGGCGCTGTGATCGAGCCCTTCGTGGTTTTCGGCCCCGGTGTGAAGATCGAGACCCGGGCGGTGATACGCGCCTTCAGCCATCTGGAGGGCTGCATCGTGCGCGAAGGCGCCCTGATCGGCCCCTATGCGCGCCTCAGGCCCGGCGCCGAGATCGGCCAGGATGCCCATATCGGCAACTTCGTCGAGGTAAAGAAGGTCAAGGTCGGCAAGGGCGCCAAGGCCAACCACCTGTCCTATCTGGGCGACGGCAGCATAGGCGCGGGCGCCAACATCGGGGCCGGGACCATCTTCTGCAACTACGATGGGTTCGACAAGAACGACACCCATGTGGGTGAGGGCGCCTTCATCGGCTCCAACTCCGCCCTGGTCGCGCCGGTCAGCATCGGCGCAGGCGCCAACATCGGGGCCGGCTCGGTGATCACCAGGGACGTCGCCCCCGACGCGCTCGGCCTGGCGCGCGGCGAGCAGGTCGAGAAACCCGGCTGGGCGGCGGCGTTCCGGGCCCGGAAGCTGGCGGAGCGGAAGCGCTAGAGCGCTCGCTCTCGCAACGGCCTCAGCGCTATCCCACCGTCATCGCCCGGCTTGTCCGGGCGACCCATGAACACGGGAGAGGTCGGCGATCATGGGTGGCCCGGACAAGTCGGCTTTCGCAATCAGGCTCGCGCGCCGGCCCGGCTTCCCGTATCTCGGCTATATGACAGCCGCGCCCGCTTCCGCCGTCCATCCCGCCATCACCGGTCGCCAGGTCACCGCCGCGGTGATGGGCAATGCGCTCGAATTCTACGACTTCACCACCTACACCATCTTCGCCGTCGACATCGGCAAGGCCTTCTTCCCGAGCCACTCGGCCTTCGCCAGCCTGATGGCGTCGCTGGGCACCTTCGGCGCCGGCTTCCTGACGCGGCCGGTCGGGGCGCTGGTGATCGGGGCCATCGCCGACCGGATCGGGCGGCGGCCGGCCATGCTGCTCAGCTTCGGCCTGATGGGCCTGGCCATACTCGGCCTCAGCCTGACCCCGTCCTTCACCCAGATCGGCCTGGCCGCCCCGATCATCGTGGTGACCTTGCGCCTGATCCAGGGCTTCGCCCTTGGCGGCGAGGTGGGTCCGGCCACGGCCTTCCTGATCGAGGCGGCGCCGCTGAACAAACGCGGGCTGCTGGGCTCGTGGCAATCGGCCAGCCAGTCGGTCTCGTCGCTGATCGGCGGCGCGGTCGGTGCGATCATGGCCGCAACGCTCGCCCCGCATCTGCTGGAGATCTACGGCTGGCGGGCCGCCTTCCTGATCGGCGCGGCGGTCCTGCCCTTCGGCCTGATCATCCGCCGCAGCCTGCCCGAGACCCTGCATCGGCCGGAAGCCGCCACCGAGGCGCATCCGGACAGCGGCGGCGTGCTCGCCCACGCGCCGATCCTGGTCTTCGGCCTGGCCTCGATCCTCTGTTTCACCACCTCGACCTATGTGCGGCTCTACATGACCACCTATGCCACCACGACCCTGCACATGCAGGCGGCGGCGGCCTACGGCGCCTCGGTGGTCAATGGGGCGGCCGGCGTGGCCTTCACCCTGCTGGGCGGCTGGCTGTCGGACAAGTATGGGCGAAAGCCGCTGATGATCATCCCGCTGGTCGCCTATCTGATCGTCATCTACCCGGCCTTCTACCTGATGGTCAGGAACCACGACGCCATCACCCTGTGGACGGCGACCGGGCTGATCAGCGCGCTGGGCTCGATGAGCACGGGCGCGGCCCTGATCGTGCTGGCCGAGGGCCTGCATAAGGGTCTGCGCTCGACCGGCATGGGCACGGTCTATGCGGTCGCCGTGGCCCTGTTCGGCGGCATCACCCAGCCGCTCATCGCCTATGTCATCCACGTCACCGGCAACGCCATGGCGCCGGCCTTCTACCTGATGGCCACGACGGTGGTCGGCATCACGGCCATGGTCATGGTGCGCGAGACCGCGCCGCATCTCGCTGCCGCACGCGCCTGAGGGGCTCGCGCCCGGCGCCGCTATGACCTATTTGCGTAGGCGATGAGCGTGGACGATCCGAAACGGGCGGTCGGCGAGACGGCGGCCGACTTGGTGCAGTCCGGCATGATCGTCGGCCTGGGCACCGGCACGACGGCGGTCTGGCTGGTGCGCGCGCTGGCGACGCGCCATCTCGACATCCGCTGCGTGCCCACTTCGCAGGCGACAGCGGTGCTGGCGCGCGAACTGGGCCTGGCCCTGACCGACCTGGACGACGTCCGCGAGATCGACCTGACCATCGACGGCGCCGACGAGATCGGCCCGGACCTGGCCCTGATCAAGGGCGGAGGCGCCGCCCTGCTGCGCGAGAAGCTGGTCTGGGAGGCTTCGCGCCGCTGCGTCTGCATCGCCGACGCCTCCAAGGTGGTGCAGACCCTTGGCGCCTTTCCGCTGCCGATCGAGGTGGTGGCCTTCGGCCACACCACGACGCTGCGCCGCATCACCGGCGGCCTGGCCGATTGCGGCATCCTGACCGCGCCGCGCCTGCGCCAGAAGGACGGCGCGGTGGTGATCACCGACAGCGGCAACCTTATCTATGACGCCAGTTGCGGCGCCATCCTCGATCCGGTCAGCGTCGAGGCGGCGCTGAAAAGCATCACCGGCGTTGTCGAGCACGGCCTCTTCCTCGGCCTGACCAAGGAGGCGCTGATCGGAACCCGCCTGGGCGTCGAGCGCCTGGGCCCAAGGGATTTCAAGGACCTTTCCAATGGCTGACTACGACTGCGATCTCTTCGTCATCGGCGCCGGCTCTGGCGGGGTGCGCGCGGCCAGGCTGGCGGCAATGACCGGCGCCCGCGTGGTGGTGGCCGAGGAATATCGCGTCGGCGGCACCTGCGTCACCCGCGGCTGCGTGCCGAAAAAGCTGATGGTCTATGCCTCGGCCTTCAAGCGCGAGTTCGAGATCGCGCGCGGCTATGGCTGGACCGATTGCGACCCGACCTTCGACTGGAAGACCTTCCTGATCAACAAGGACCAGGAGATCGCGCGGCTGTCGGGCATCTACACCTCAAACCTGGCCAAGGCCGGCGCCGACATCCTCTATGGAACCGCCCGCTTTCTCGATCCGCACACCCTGGAGGTAAGGGGCGAGAAGGCGACGCAGACGGTCACCGCAGCAAAGGTGCTGATCGCCGCCGGCGGCCGGCCCAGCCTTCCCGCCGACGTGCCGGGCATCGAGCACGTCATCACCTCGGAAGAAGCCTTCCAGCTGCCCGAACTGCCCAAGCGAATGGTGATCGTCGGCGGCGGCTATATCGCCGTCGAGTTCGCCTGCATCTTCCACGGCATGGGCGTCGATGTGACCCTGGTCTATCGCGGCCCGAACCTGCTGCGCGGCTTCGACGAGGACGTGCGCGCGCATCTGGCCGACGAACTGCGCCTGCGCGGCTTGCGCGTGCTGTTGTCCAACCAGCACGAGCGGATCGAGAAACGCGCCGACGGCATACTGATCAGTCACGTGACCAATTCGCTGCAGGTCGAGTCCGAGGTGGTGATGTTCGCCACCGGCCGCGATCCGCACGTCAAGACGCTGGGCCTGGACAAGGCCGGGGTGAAGCTGAACGACAAGGGCGCCATCGCCGTCGATGAGTTTTCGCAAACCAATGTCGAACACATCTGGGCCATCGGCGACATCACCGACCGCCTGCCGCTGACCCCGGTCGCCATCCGCGAGGCCCAGGCCTTCGCCGAGACGGTTTATCATGACCGGCCGATGAGCTTCGACCATGCCGACGTGCCGACCGCCGTCTTCTCGCAGCCGCCGGTCGGGGTCGTTGGCCTGAGCGAGGGTGAGGCCCGCCACGTCCACCGCGAAGTCGACATTTACATGACCAAGTTCCGCCCGATGCGCTCGGGCTTCGTCGGCGGCGACGAGCGGATGATGATGAAGCTCATCGTCGCCCGCGCCAGCGGCAAGATCGTCGGCTGCCACATCGTCGGCGCCGACGCGCCGGAAATGATCCAGATGGCCGCCATCGCCGTGAAGGCCGGCCTGACCAAGGCCCAGTGGGACTCGACCTGCGCCCTGCACCCGACGGCGGCGGAAGAACTGGTCACCATGCACGAGAAATACATGCCCGCGGAGCTGGCGGCGGCGGAATAGGGTCCAAACCCAACCGGAGGATGACGGTAGAGAGTGGCAGGCGCCGTACACATGGTCTAAAAGCGCGCCCTTCGCGAGGAGCCGCATGACCGACCGCTGGACGCCCCAGTCCTGGAGATCCAAGCCCGCCAAGCACGTTCCGGCCGACTATCCGGACGCCGCGGCGCTTGAGCGCGTCGAAGCCGAGCTTCGCCGCATGCCGCCGCTGGTCTTCGCCGGCGAGGCCAGGCGGCTGAAGAGCCTCTTGGGCGATGTCGCGGCCGGCAAGGCCTTCCTGCTACAGGGCGGCGACTGCGCCGAGAGCTTCAAGGAATTCGCCGCCGACAATATCCGCGACACCTTCCGGCTGATCCTGCAGATGGCGGTGGTGCTGACCTTCGCGGGCGGCAAACCGGTGGTGAAGGTGGGCCGCATGGCCGGCCAGTTCGCCAAGCCCCGCTCGGAAGCCACCGAAACCATCGACGGCGTGACGCTGCCCTCCTATCGCGGCGACAACATCAACGGCATGGAGTTCGACGCCGCGAGCCGTACGCCGGACCCCGAACGGCTGCTCAAGGCCTATGGCCAGTCCGCCGCGACGCTGAACCTGCTGCGCGCCTTCGCCGGCGGCGGCTATGCCGACCTCTACAATATCCACCGCTGGACGCTGGGCTTCGTCGCCGACAGTCCGCTGGGCGCGCGCTACCGTGAGCTGTCGGACAAGATCACCGAGGCCCTGACCTTCATGGCCGCCATCGGGGTGACGCCGGAAAGCCAGCCCGACCTGCACCGCGTCGAGTTCTTCACCGCGCACGAGGCGCTGCTGCTGGCCTATGAGGAGGCGCTGACCCGCGTCGATTCCACCAGTGGCGACTGGTACGACGTCTCCGCTCACCTGCTCTGGATCGGCGAGCGGACCCGCCAGCTCGACGGCGCCCACGTCGAATACATGCGCGGCATCATGAACCCCATCGGCCTGAAGGTCGGGCCGACGGTCGAGCCGGACGAGCTGATGCGGCTGGTCGATGCGCTGAACCCGGACAACGAGGCCGGCCGGCTGACCCTCTATGGCCGCTTCGGCGCCGACAGGATCGCCGAACGGCTGCCGGCCCTGATGCAGGCGACGCGCGCCAATGGCCGCCAGGTCGTCTGGGCGATCGATCCCATGCACGGCAATACGCTGAAAGCGAACAACGGCTACAAGACCAGGCCGTTCGACCGCATCCTGTCGGAAGTGCGCAGCTTCATCGAGATCGCCGAAGCCGAGGGCGTGCATCCCGGCGGCGTGCACCTGGAAATGACCGGCCAGAACGTGACCGAATGCATCGGCGGCGCCCGCGAACTGACCGAGGGCGAACTCGGCGACCGCTACCACACCCATTGCGACCCCCGCCTGAACGGCGAACAGGCCCTGGAACTGGCCTTCCTGGTTGCCGAGCGCCTGAAGACCGAGCGCCTCTCCGGCCTGCAGCACCAGGCGGCGGAATAGGGTTAAGTCCGTCATCCCCCGCTGGAGCCGCGAAGCGGCGGAATGCGGGGGACCCATGAACACCTGATCAAAGACGGTGACCATGGGTGGCCCGGACAAGCCGGGCCATGACGGTTTTTGCATAGTGGCTCCCAGGCCACGGTTGTGGCTTTCCAGCCGCCCAGCCTTGCGCGCCGGCCCTGAAACCGTCAGTTTCCGCGCCTTCTTTCAAAGGTACTCGACCATGGACGCCCCGGCGGCCAGCACGGTCTCCCGCCCGGGAGCGCCGGCCGACCTCATTTTCCGCGATTTGCGCGCGTTGCTGCGGCTGGCGGGACCGGTGGTGGCCTCGCGCCTCGGCGTCATGACCATGGGGCTGACCGACACCGTGGTGGTCGGGCGCTATTCGGCCGTGCAGCTGGGCTTCCACGCCCTGGGCTGGGCTCCGACGGCGGTGATCCTGACCGTGGCGCTCAGCCTGTTGAGCGGCGTGCCGGTGATGACCTCGCGGGTCATCGGCGAGGGCCGCCGCCATGCCGCCGGCGCGGTCCTGCGCCGCGGCTTGGCCTATGCCGGCCAGATCGGGCTGGTCTCGACCTTCGTGCTGGCCGCCGGCGGGCCCTGGTTCCTGCATCATGCGGGCCTCAGCCCCGGCCTGGCCGACGGGGCCAGCCGGGTGCTGATCGTCTTCGCGCTTTCGCTCATTCCGCTGTCGCTGGGCACCGCGACCAGCATGTGGCTGGAGGCGCTCGGCAAGCCGGGTGTGGCCACGGCGATGATGTGGCTGGCCAACCTGGTCAACCTGGCCTTCGACCTGGTTTTGGTGCCCGGGCATTTCGGCCTGCCGGCGCTCGGCGCGATCGGCGGCGCCTGCGCCACCCTGGGCTCGCGCACCGCCCTGATGCTGGCTCTGTTCGCCTATGTCGCGACCATGGGCGAGGCCAGCGGCCTCGGCGTGTTCGACAAGCCGCCGCGTGAGCGCGCGGCCGAGGCCGAACAACGCCGCATCGGCTATGGCGCCGGCGCCTCGGGCTTTTTCGAGGTGGCCTCCTTCGCTGGCATGAACATCGTGGCCGGCTGGATCGGCGCGCTGGCCATCGCCGGCTACACCGTGGTGATGAACGTCGCCTCGCTGGTCTTCATGGTGCCGCTAGGCTTGGCCACGGCGACCTCGGTCCTGGTCGGCAAAGCCTATGGCGCGCGCGATCCGCGCGGGGTGAACCGGGCCGGCGCGATCGGCTTCGCCGTCACCGCGGCCTTCGGCATCGCCGTTTCGCTGCTGGTCTGGCCGCTGGCCGGGCCGATCGCGGCGGCCTACACGACAGACCCGCGGGTGCTGGTCATGGGCAAGGCCGCGGTGCTGCTCTCCTGCCTGTTCTTCCTGCCGGACGCCCTGCAGGTGGTGGTCGCCCAGTCCCTGCGCGCCCGCGGCGACGTCTGGGTCCCGAGTGGAACCCATTTCGTCAGCTATATCCTGGTCATGGCCCCGCTCGCCTGGCTGCTGGCCATTCCCTACGGCCTCGGCGTCAACGGCATCGTCTGGTCGGTCATCGCCTCCAGCCTGCTCTCCGCCGGCCTGCTGCTCGGCCGCTTCTGGATGCTGAGGCGGGCGGGCTAAACGCTCGCGCCGAGGATCCAGCCTTCTTCGGTCTCGGCGTCGACCACCAGGTTTGCCGGGGCGGTCTTGGAGGGGCCGAAGGCGGCGCCGAGTTTGCCGGCCTCGTCCAGGCGGGCGAAGTGTTCGGCGGTGGCGCGAACCTGGGCCTGATCCTTGACCTCGCCGGGAGGGACCACCGTCTTGACCAGCGAGGGATAGACCTCCGCCGCCACGATGGCCGCGCCGTCCAGATGCGCCTCGTCCAGCGCCTTGAATCCGGTCTCGAACGGCCAGACGCGCATGGCCTCGCCATAGGCCAGCTTCAGCCGCCGCACGACCGGGATGCCCAGGATCGCCTGACCGCCGACCGAGCCGTTGTAATAGAGCTTCCAGATCGACGACGCGCCCTTGGCCGCCACCTCGGCATGGCGCAGCTCCGGCAGAAGCTGGCCTATGGC
>CALAEG010000166.1 GCA_937890965.1 uncultured Caulobacteraceae bacterium
GGCTTGGCGCCCGAAAGCGGACCGTCGCGGTGCGACCGCGAAGCGGACGGTGTGAGAGGCTACCGAAGGGGGATAGCTGACGTTGGCGACGATCGGCTACCGAGGTCGACCAACCTCCAAGCCAGCCACGTCACGGCGCCACGTTGACCCCTCCTCGGCGCCGACGCGCGAGACCAGGCGACAGCGCCCGGTCGCCGATTTGCCTTGCCGCCGCGCCGATCGAACGGGCTAGATTGTCAATGCAACAAGGGAGCATGTCCCGATGACAAGGGACCAGCCGGCGCTGGCCGGCGTCAAGGTGGTTGACGCGACTTCCACGGCGGCTGGCCAGTTTTGCGGCAGGCTGTTCGCGGACTACGGCGCCGAAGTGATCCTCGTGGAGCGACCGGCTGGGGCCGCGACGCGACTGGAGGGCCCGTTCGACGACGAGGGCTCGCTGCTCTTTCGTCACCTGAACCAGGGCAAGGCTGGTTTCACCTGGCGCCAGGGCGACGCGGCGAGCGACCTCGACCTGGACCGGCTCCTCCGCGAAGCCGACATCGTCCTCGTCGACGCTGAAGATCCGATCGCCGCAAGAGCCGAGGACAAGATCGTGTGCCGCATCAGCGATTTCGGCGAGCATGGCCCCTATTCGGGCTGGCGCGGCGGCGAGATCATCCACCAAGCGCTGAGCGGCGTGATGTTCACGACCGGCGCCCAAGACCGCGAGCCGCTCTATGGCGTCGGCCGACGGACCGCTTACGCGTGCGGGGCCACCGCCTACATTTCGTGCCTCGCTGCGCTGATCTGGCGCGACCGGACGGGCGAGAGCCAGGCTGTGGAAGCGATCACGGCCGAAGCGACTGCGGCGATGGCGCAGAACCTGGTCACCCAATACTCCTACTCGCGCACTTACGCTTCGCGGCGGCAGTATCCGGGCATGCTGGCGCAGCTGAAGTGCCGCGACGGCTGGCTGGTGCTCTTCGCCTTGCGCGGATGGCCGGCCATCTGCCGCATCTTCGACAGCCCCGAGCTCGCCGACGACCCAAGGTTCAGCGGCGTGGCGGCCTTGCGCCGCAATTGGGCCGACGCGGTGGCGTTGCTGCGGGAGAAGGCGCGCGACCGCGGCGTGGAGGAGCTGATCGAGCAACTGCAGCGGGCCAAGGTGAGCTCGGCGCGGATCCCCACGCTGCCGGAGCTGCTCGAGACGCCCCAGTACGTGGGCCGCGGCATGTTCCGAAAGGACGGCGAGGGGAAACTGGATAGCCTGGGGCCGGTGTTCCGGACCCGCTCGCCGCACCGCGCGCCAGCGCCGGCGCCCGAGCTCGGCGGTCGCGCCCGGTTCCGGACTAAGAGCCTTGAACGCCGCAGCGCCCTTCCGGCTCCGGCCATCGCCGATCGCCTGCCGCTCCAAGGCTTGCGTGTTCTCGACTTCACGCAGGCCTGGGCGGGACCGATGACCGCGCGGGCGCTCGCCTTCCTGGGCGCTGAAGTCGTCAAGATCGAGAACGGCGGCCGCCTTGATTCCTGGCGGGGCCCGCCGGTTGGGGTCAACGATCCGGCGAGCTACCCCGACCGTGCCGGCGGCGAGCGCCCCTACGATCGCAATGCGCTGTTCAACACGCAGAACCACGACAAGAAATCGATCTGCCTCGACCTGAAGTCGCCCAGTGGGCAGGACATCGCGCGGCGGCTCGCGGCCAAGTGCGATGTCGTGTTGGCTAACTTCTCACCTCACGCCCTGACAAAGCTCGGCCTGGGATACGAAGCGCTGAGCCGCGACAACCCGAAGCTGGTGATGGTGGAGATGCCCGCCTTTGGGAATGATGGGCCTTGGTCCAGCCACGTCGGCATGGGGAAGACCATGGAGGCCGCGGCTGGCATGGCCAGCCTGATCGGCTACGGCGATGGCGAGCCCGTGCTGACTGGGCCCGCTTATCTCGATCCGATTGGCGGGCTGCATGGCGCTGCAGCCGTGCTAACGGCCCTGGCGGAACGCAACCGAACAGGTCTCGGCCAATATGTCGAAGTCGCTCAGGTGGAAGCGGCCATGCATTGGATCGGCGAGTACATTCTGCAGACCGGGCGGACGGGAGAGGTGTTCCGCGCCGACGGCAACCGGCGCCCGGACATGGCGCCCCACGACGCCTTCCCATGCGCGGGCGACGACCAGTGGATGGTTATCGCCTGTCCTGACGACGCGACCTGGTCCCGGTTGGTTGTGGCTGCCGGCGTCAGTGATTTGACCGACGCGAACCTATCGACGCTGGCCGGTCGGCTCGCGCACGCCGAGGCGGTGAAGGCGGCCTTAAGCGCCTGGACCCGCGGCCGCAACAAGCACGAAGCGACCGATTTGCTGCAGGCGGCCGGGGTCCCCGCCGCGCCGGTGAATAGTGGAGCCGATGTCTGGCGCGACCCGTTCCTTCGAAGCCGCGGGTTCATTCATGAACTCACACATCCGGCGGCGGGCGTGGCCGAATATCCCGGGCTGGCCTACAGGCTGTCGTTGACGCCTGGCGCCATCCGATCACCGGCCCCCTGCTTCGCCGAACACACCCACGACGTGCTGGGGAGCTTGCTCGGGCTTTCCCGCGCCGAGATCGACGCCCTGGTGGAAACCGGGGTCGTCCTCCTTCAACCGGTCGGCGCCATGGCGCCCGAGCCCGCAAAGGCGCCCGCATGAGCTACCGTCATATCGAAGTCGAACGCCGCGGCGAGATCGAGATCATTCGCCTCAATCGCCCGCGCTACCGCAACGCGCAGTCGCGCATCCTGCTCGAGGAGATGACGCAGGCCTTCGCCCGCGCCGACCTGGACAACGATGTGAAAGTGATCGTGCTGGCCGCCGCCGGCGATCACTTCTCCGCCGGCCACGATCTCGGCACGCCGGAGGAGCTGGAGGATCGCGCGACCAAGCCCTTCGGCGAAGGGGTCCTCGGGCGCGTGAACCGCTCCTGGCACCTCTTCGTCGAGAACTCGCTGCGCTGGCGCGATGTCCGCAAGCCCACCATTGCCCAGGTGCAGGGCTACTGCATCTTCGGCGGCTTCCTGATTGCGTCATGCATGGACATCATCATCGCGAGCGACGATGCGCAGTTTCTGCCCTCGCACTTGCAACTGCACACCGCCCCTTGGGACATCGGCGTGCGCAATGCGAAGCGGATTTTGTTCGAGAACCGGTTCGTTCCGGCCCAGGAGGCGCATGAGCTGGGGCTCGTCTCCGAGGTCGTCCCGCGCGATCAACTGGAGGCCGCGGTGATGGCGCAGGCGGAGCGTTGGGCAGCCAACAGCCTCCTTGAACTTCGGATGCTGAAGCAGTCGATCAACTTTGCGCAGGACGCCATGGGTTACCGGCTCGCCGTGCATGCCGCCCACTCCAACTACATGATCCGCGAGCTCGCGATCCCCGAGAATGAGCGGGCCAAGATGGGCGAGGCGCGCCAGATGACTCGCGTGGGCGCAGCACTCGCCAAGGCCGGCGACAAGAAAACCAAGATCAGACAACGACACTGAGACGGGGAAGCCGCCCTTCGAGGGCCGAAGCCCGGCGACTGGTCGCGGCTTAGCTGGACTCTCCGGCCGATGTCCGCTTTGGGTCGTAGCGGACCTTCGCTGAATTTTGCGTGCGGGTCGAAAGGGACGACCGCCGGCGTCGCTGTCGGCTTTGCGCCAGGGTTGGCCGGTGAATACCCTTCGTTCGAATATTTGGTTGGGCGGGAAGGCCGCGCGTCTCTAAC
>CALAEG010000167.1 GCA_937890965.1 uncultured Caulobacteraceae bacterium
GAACAGCACCGCGAACACGCCAAGATAGAGCACAAGGAAGAGGTTGCGCACCTGGGCCGCCCGATTGATCGACACCGCCATGGGCACGCTGACGATCTGGGCGCCGATGATCTCGTTGGGCTGCCAGCCGAAACCGTTCTGGCTTCCATAGATGGCGATCATGGTCTTGGGCGCGTTCCCTGGCAGGCTGTGGCAGCTGAGGCAGGCCGGGGCGGCGACGATCGGCCGGGCCAGGTTCAGGGTCGGCCCCATGGCCGTGTCGCGCTGGCCGACCGTCTCGGTCTTGGTCGGATGGGCGCGGAAGTCGTTGATGATGTCGGCTTCCCAGTCGCTGGCGCGGTCCTCCGGATTGGTCGGGTTGAGGGCGGCTTCGCGATAGGTGTAGTCGCTGTAGGTGGCGTGCAGGACAGCGAAATTCTTCTTCGCCGCATAGGCCGAGACGGCCTGTGGGTGGAAGGCCTGGTCCATCTCGCCCGAGAGCAGCGGCGCGACCTCCTGCGAGGTGTATTGCCGCGTGCCGGCGGCGCTCTCCATCATGATGCGCGAGCTTTGCAGAACCTCGTCCCTGGCGACGCTCTCCAGCAGTGGCGTCGAGCCTAGAGCGAAGAGCGCAATCCCGCCCAGCGCCACGATCGCCAGCACCAGGTTGAGCTTCGTACGTAACCCCATCCACCCCAACTCTCACGCGCACGCGCAGCCCCGAAACGACGCTAGACCGGATCGCCGTCCGCCACGCTTGTCAATTGCATATCGGGCTCGGTCCGGAGCGACAGTTTGCCGTTGGGTCACGGGCTTGGAATTGTTGTAGTCCCTAAGCCGGGCTAGGGGAGAATTGATGTCCAGGGCCGACCTGCCGGAACTCGGCGCGTCGCTGCGCGAGGCTATGGAGGCGGGGCGTCCCTCCGCGGCCATCTTCGCCGCCTGGCCGGCGCTGAACGACCGCGACCCGGTCTGGCGCGAACTGCTGCAGGAGATCACCACCGCCGCCGGCCGGCTGCATCCGTCCGTGGGCACATCCGCCTCCATCCACCCCGACGCCATCGCCGTGGCCCTGGTCGATTGCCGCGGACAGGCCCGCCACGCCAGCCCGCGCTTCCTCGACTGGGTGGGCGATCCCGGTGCCTCGGCCGATTGCCGCCGGCTGATCCAGAAGGCGGCCAAGGGTGAGCGCGGCATCGGCCTGGTCACCGCCCAGGATGGCGGGGTGCTTTCGGTGCTGGCGGCGCGGCGCGAACAGACGGTTTCCTGGCGCATGGTCGCCGACGCGGTCGATACCCGGCCCGATCCCCGCGACGTCCTTTTGGTCGCCTTCGCGCCGTCGAAATCCTCGGCCCTGGTGGCGCGGGCGGTCGAGGCCATCGGCCTGACCCCGCTGGAGGCCAAGCTGGCCGAGGCCCTGCTGGACGCGCCTAACCTGGCCATTGCCGCCGACAGCATCGGGGTGGGCCGCGAGACCGCCAAGGACGCCCTGCGCGGCGCCATGCGCAAGGCGGGCGTGACCAGCGCCGCCCAGTTCGTCGGCCGCATCGTCGACCTGAGCTGCGAGGCGCAAGGCCAGGTGGGCTGCGATCCGGAACTGCTCAGCCGCGCCATGGGCCTGACCCCGGCCGAGGCGCGGGTGACGGCGGCGATCGCCGGCGGCGGCGACGCAAAGACCATCGCCGACGACCTCGGCCTGGCCGAAGAGACGGTGAAAAGCCACCGCCGGGCGGTCTTCCTGAAGACCGGGGTCAACCGCTCCCGCGACCTGCGCCGGCTGATCTCGGAGGTGGCCGAGCTGGACCGGCTGTCCTCGGCCTCCCAGGTGCTGAGCGATAGCCGCGAGGGCCATGAGCGGCTGCGGGTGATCGTGCATGAGGGCCGCCGCGTCGCCTTCACCGACTATGGGCCGGCCAGTGGCGTCCCGCTGGTGGTCGGCCACGGCTTCACCACCGGCCGGCTCATGCCCAAGCCGCTGCTGGACCGCTGCCGATGGGCTGGGTTCAGGACCATCATTCCGCAGCGGCCGGGTTTCGGCCTGACTGACCCGGCGCCGGGCGACTATCTGCTGACGGCGGCCGGCGACCTGGAGGCCATCCTCGATCAGCTCGGCCTGGAGTCGGTGCGGGTCATCGCCAGGGATGGCGGCGTCGCCACTTTTCTGGACTTCGCGGCGCGGCGGCCGGGCCGGCTCGATCGGCCGATCCTGCTCAATCCCCGCTCGCCGAGAGGCGCCTGGCGGCCGGTGACCACGCCGATGGGGGCGATCTCGCGCGTCCTGCTCGACCGGCCGGCCTTGATCGAGCCGTTCGGTGAGATGATCCGCCGCCAGACGCGCAGCGACCTGCTCGAGACCATGCTGAAGCATTCCTGCGCCGCGCTCGCCCTCGACCGGGCCATTATCGAGGATCCCGTGGTCGTGGCGCATCTGGTCCGCGACGCCCAGGGCCTGATGGCGCGCGGCGTGCGCGGCTTCATCGACGAGCACCACGCCTATAGCCAGGGCTGGGCGATCCCCGGGCAGGACCCGGACAGCCTCTGGACGCTGGCCTATAGCGGGGCGCTGTTTTCCGAGCCGGACGTCAAGTCCTGGCGCGGCCTGCCCAATCTGCGCACCGTCGCCATCGCCGGCGCGGGCCTGCTCGCCGCCTATTCCCACCCCGACGAAATCGTCGCCCTGCTGGCCTGACCGCCTGCGCGATACCCCCAAAAGAGGGTGAGGGCGGCGTGGCCCCCGTGGTTCCTTCGGTCTTGGGGAATGTCTTCGCAACCGCTGGGGGGCGGTTCGGGGGCGCTTAAGGAGCGGCATGTCAAAGCGTTGGAATGGGGCGCCGGTCCGGCGCGGGGCCGCTAGCGGGCTCAAACTTGACCGACCCCGGCATGCCGCTCCGACGGCGATCCTGCTCTGCGCCTTTCTCGCCGCCTGTGGCGGCAGCCATCAAGTCGCCCAGGACGGATCAGCGACGCACGAGGCGCCGGCCCCGGCTCAGGCCGCGGCGGCGCCGGAGTCTCAGAACCCGCTGATCGGGAATTGGACCCTCGTGTCGGCGGACGATGCGGCCTTGTGTGCGGACAGTGTGCAGTTTACCGAGGACACATATACGACCATCTGGAAGGGCGTTACAACAAGCAACAGCGCCCTTTACCATGCCTATCCGGGCTACATCAACGTATTCTCGGGTAGCGACTTGGCTCACTACCAGCAGTATAACCTCACGAGCGCCGATATTATCACAAACGTCACGGGAAACCAGTATGCGATAAGCAACTGCCCTTACAAAAGGAGTTGAGTAGATAATATCTATCAACCGCCCATTCAGGCGGCATAGATGGTGTTCTAGACCCGGCGGAATTCCAGATTGCGCGTGCGCGGGGTGTCGAGACGGAAGCCGACCGGCGCGCCCTCCTCGACGATCAGGCTGATCGCGGCCTGGAAGCCTGGCGCCGACGAGCGCGGCTTGGCCAGGGCCAGGGTAGGCCCCATCGCCTCCAGCACAGAGCGCACCTCGCCAAAGCCATTGCTGACCCGCAGAGCCAGCCGGTCGTCCTGGGCTTCGATGGTCGCCGTCGCGCCGGCGTCGGGGCTGCGATACGAGCCTTCCGCGGCCGCTGCGAAGGCGGCTTGGTCCGCCGCGTCCTCGACCAGGCGCTGATAGTCGGCGGTCTCGCCGCCGAAGCGGATCCTCAGCCGTTCGCCGACCGGCTCCAGCGCGATCTCGCCGATGCCGCCGGCCGGCGAGATCAGCCGGCCGTCCTCGGCCCGAACCAGCGGCGACCCGCCGAGCGCCTTGGCGATGCCGAGCTTCAGGACGCCCTTCTCGTCGAGCAGGCTGTAGACCATGCCGGTTTTCGGCGACCACCAGTCGCCGAGCATGGGCGTGAAGTCCTCCACGGGTATGGTCGGCGTTTCCGCCCCGACCCGGTCGGCCAGCACGATGTCGACCACCTGTTCGGCCAGCCGCACCGGATTGGCGTCGCGGCCGCCATTGGCCATGACGATGACGTCCAGCCCGTCGTCGGGCAGGGTCAGCATCTGGCTGGTCCCGCCCATGACGCCGCCGGAGTGTTGCACAGTGCGCAAGCCCCGGTATTCATTGACGATCAGGCCCAGTCCATAGACGCCAAGGCTTCCGTCCGCATAGACCGGCAGTTCCGTCAGGGCGGCCCAGGTCGGGGCCGAACCGAACAGGTCGCGGGTGCGTAGGTGCGCCATCCAGCGCAGCATGTCGTCGATGGTGGAGACGATGGCGCCTTCGCCGCGCACCTCTTCGGATGGAAAGAGGCCGCGGCGCCAGCGGCCGCCCCGGCCGGGCGTGTGCATGGTGGCGATCCCCGGCGTGATGTCGTGGTCGCTGGGAACCGAGGCGGTGTCCGGCATGCCGACCGGATCGAACAGCCGCGTCTTCAGCTGTTCCTCGAAGGGCGCGCCGCCGACGCGCTCGATGGCGATCGAGACCAGGTGATAGCCGCCGTTGTTGTAGATCATCGCCGTTCCGGGCGCGAAGTTCCGCCCTGACTGGCGCACCTGCGCCGCCAGCGCCGCGCCCCTCGGCGGCACGCTCATGCCGTGCCCGACGAAGCCCAGGTCGAGATAGCAGCGCGAGCCGCCGCGATGCTGCACCAGCTGGCGCAAGGTGGGCTCGCCGCCGGGCCCGGTCAGTTCCGGAACATAGGTCCGGATCGGCGCGTCGAGGTCGAGCTTGCCTTCCTCGGCCAGAAGCAGCGCCAGCAGGCAGGTGAAGTGCTTGCTGGTCGAGCCGATCCGCATGCGGGTCTTCGGCGTGTTGGCGACGGCGGTCTCCAGGCTGGCCATGCCAAGGCCGCGCCGATAGATCAGCGCGCCGTCCTTGACCACGCCGACCACCAGGCCCGGCTCGTCCGTCCGGTTCCAGGGCGCGAAGAGGTCGTCGAGCTGTTCGGTCACGCTCTTGGCGACCGGCTTGGCGGCATCGGCGGCGGGCATGGCAATCCTCCTCTGTTTTTCGCCTGGTCGAAGCCTAGCCAGTTTTCGCGGTTCGGCGCAAAAAGGTCAGGCAACGGCGGCGGGAGGCCTTTCCATGACGAGCGCGGATTTTCTCGTCATCGGGGCCGGCATGGCGGGCGCGTCGGCGGCCTATGAGCTCGCGACCCACGGCGCGGTCGTGGTCCTGGAGCAGGAAGAACGTCCAGGCGTCCACGCCACCGGCCGCTCGGCGGCGCTGTTCTCCGAGACCTATGGCAACGGCGTGGTGCGCGCGCTCAGCCGCGCCAGCCGGCCCTTCCTCGCCGACCCACCGGCCGGCTTCTGCGAGAACCCGCTGCTCAGGCCCCGCGGTGCGCTCTTCATCGCCGCCGAGGCCGATCGTCCGCGCCTGGCCGCCCAGGAAGCGGAGGAGCGGGCGACCGGCGCCTTCACGGCCCTGTCCGGCGCGGAGGTGCGCGATCTGGTCCCGATCCTCCGGCCCGAAGCCTCGGCGGCGGGCCTGCTGGAGACCGGCGCCATGGATATCGACGTGGACGCCCTGCACCAGGCCTATCTGCGGGGCTTGCGCCAGCGCGGCGGCCGGCTGGAGGTCGAGGCCGGCGTGACGGCCTTGCGGCGCGGGCAGGGGGCCTGGATCGCGTCGACCCCGGCCGGCGACTTCACCGCGCCCATTCTCGTCAACGCCGCCGGCGCCTGGGCGGACAGGCTCGCGGCTATGGCAGGGCTCGAACCCGTCGGTCTGCAGCCCAAGCGCCGGACGGTGGCGCTGATCGAGGGACCGGCGCTCGACTTTGCCGCCTGGCCGCTGGTGATCGAGGTCAATGAGCGCTTCTATTTCAAGCCCGACGCCGGCCGTCTGTTGATCTCGCTGGCCGACGAGACCGACAGCGAGCCCTGCGACGCCCAGCCCGACGAGTTCGACATCGCCGTCGTCGCCGATCGCGTGCAGGCGGCCACCACGCTTTCCATCCACCGCATCGCCCATCGCTGGGCCGGCCTGCGCACCTTCGCGCCCGACCGCACGCCCGTCTGCGGTTTCGACGCCAAGGCCGACGGCTTCTTCTGGCTCGCCGGCCAGGGCGGCTACGGCATCCTGACCGCCCCGGCCCTGGCCAACCTGACCGGCCGGCTGATCACCGGCGCCGGCGACGGTCCCGACGTCGATCTCGCTGCCCTTGCGCCCGGTCGTTTCGCGGTTGCCTAAGGGTTTTCGACCTTCGGCCAGTAGGGCGACTTGAAGCGCTGGTAGGGGATGTTGGCGAAGTCGGAGCGGATCGCGCCGGGGGTGTCGACATAGAGCACACCCGCGGCGATGGGGTCGAAGCCGGCGCGGAAATGGTTGGTCGACTTGACCACCAGCGCCTTCAGCGTGGTCGGGTCGAGGCCGAGCGCGGTGAAGGCGGTCGGGTGAAAGCACTGGGTGCGGGCCGAGGCCAGGATGACGTGGACGCCGGCGATCTCGATCCAGGCCGCGTCGCCCAACCCCACCAGGCCGGACAAGCCGACCTGGGTCGCCTTGCGCGCCAGCCCGCGCACGGTCGCACGCACGTCGAGCGGCTCGCCGGAGGCGGGACCGAGCTTGCCGCCGATGCGCAGGTCGAGTTCCGCGCCCACCCCAACCTCATGGCAGAAGGCCACGGCCTGGGGGTCGTAGGTCAGGGCGAAACCGACGTCGGTCAGGCCGCGATCCAGCACGGCGCGCAACATGAAGGTCGAGTCCGCCGGGGCGCCGCCGCCGGCATTGTCGGCGATATCGGCGATGACCAGGGGACCTGTCTCGACAGCCGCGATCGCCTCCAGCGCGGCCTCCATGGAGACGTCCTTGATCAGGGTCTCGCGGCGCAGGTCCCAGATCTCGCGGCCAAGCGACTGCGCCACCGCGGCGGCCGCCTCGCGGTCGCCGTCGGCATAGACCAGCATCTTCGCCCCGGTCACCGGCGTGTCGCCCCAGGGAAATCCGTGCACGAACGAAATCGACAGGATGTTGTTGCGGTGCTCGCTCGCCTGCAATCGGTCGACGAAGCCGCGCATCGGCTGGCTCTGGGTCGGCCAGAAGGAGATCATCTTGCAGTCGTGCACGGCGGCGACCGGCTGGATCTGACCCCTGGCCACGCTCAGGCAGATGCGCCAGGCGTCCTCCATCCGCTCGATGCCGTCGATGTGCGGATATTCCTTCTGGAAGACGAGGACGGTCGCCGCCTCGATCATGGCTTCGGTCAGGTGGGCATGCGGGTCCAGCACCACGCCGACGGGCACGGACGGGCCGACGATCTGGCGCACCAGGGCGAGGATTTCTCCCTCGCAGTCCCAGTTGTCCTGCGAAATCATCGCCCCGTGCAGGAAGAGGATGACGATGTCGACCGGGGCGGCGGCGCGCAGATCGTCGAGCAGGGCGTCGCGCAGCCGCTCGTAGACCGCCTGCACCGTCGGCGCGCCGGGCTGGGCGAAGGCGAACAGGCCCGGCGACACCTGGCCGCCCTCGGCTTGGGCCAATTCCCGCAGCCGCCGGGCCATCTCGCCGTACATGCCGCGGTCGGTGAACACAGCCTCGCCCCGCCGCTGGCCGACCGCAAAGGCTTCCTCGGCGGTCGGGATGGAGGAAAAGGAATTGGTCTCGGTCGCCAGGCCGGCGAAGAACACGTTCATCAACAGATCCTTGCCGCGTTCACTCTGTGAGCGCCAGCGGGCGCACACGCTCGACCAGCTCGTCGCGGAACCGCTCCGGCGCTACGGCCACGGCCATATGGCCATACCCCTCGATCGAGACATAGGCCTTGCCCGGCGCCGTGATCGTGTCGAACCACGCCCTGGCCAGCGGCGCCGGCGTATAATCGTCCTGGTCACCCTGCAGCACGTAGATGGGAACGGCGAAGTCGGTCCCCAGCGCGTTCAGGTCGATGCTCAGCAGCGCCCCGCTCAGGTCCGGGCCGAGGAAAACCTTCTGGGTGGCCTGGATACCCGCGACGAAATCCAGCCCATCGCGCAGGCCGTAGCGCGGCGCGGTCAGCAGGCCCGCCATCAGGGTCAGCGGCGAGGGCGCATTCGGCTCATAGGTGCCGGCGACGCGCCGCTGGGCCATGATCTGCCGCGCCGCGTGATAGGGCGGCGCGCCGCTTTTCTCCAGCGCCGCGATCCGCTTGGCGTCGCCCCACGCCTTTGCCATGGCCAGCACCTGGGCGTAGGCCATGGCCTCGCCCGCCTGCATGTTCACCACCTGGCCGGAGCTGACAAAGGCGAAGAACAGGTCCGGCCGCGCCTTGACCATGTGCACGCCCAGCACCGAGCCCCAGGACAGGCCGAACAGGATCAGCCTGTCCTTGCCGAGATGGGTGCGCAGCCACTCCGCCAGCTCGATCCCGTCGGCGGTCATGTGTTCGAGCGAGCCGACCGCGTCGGGAGCGCGGCGGTTGCGGCCATAGGTGCGGCCCGCGCCGCGCTGATCCCATTGCACCAGTACGAAGTCGCGCTCGAAGGGCCTGAACCGGCCGGCGAACGGGCTCATCGCCGCGCCAGGCCCGCCGTGCAGGAAGAAGAGCACCGGGTTCGACCGATCCTCGCCGCGAATGGTGAACCACTGGTCGATGCCGCCGATGGGCACGAACATCGCCTCGTCGATCCCGTTCGGCGTGCTGATCGCCAGCGCCTTGGCGGCGGCCGCCTTGGCGAGCGCCCGCCAGATCAGCAGACCGACAATGGCGACGATCAGCGCGACCGCGATCGCCAGCCCGCCTACGACCAGCGCGTGGATCATGTGGCCCCCTGACAGATGCAAGACTAGACGGCCGGACACGGCGATGTCCATGCGCGGCGGGCCCGCCGCCGTGAGTCAGCCGGCTGGAAGCTGCGTGCTGACCGTCTCCGTCACTTGGGCGTTCGCTGCGCCGGATCGTAGAAAAACGTCTCCTCGGCGATCCGCTCGCCCTCCCAGCGTTGATAGGCCAACTCCTCCATGTGCATGGCCCGGCCATCCGGCAGCTCGAAATGGAAGATCCAGCGGATGACCACATGGTCGCCGTTGACGAAGACCGGCCGCACGCAGGTCGAGGTCACGCTTTTCACCCGCGCCATGATCGTCTGCTCGGCGGCGACATGGGCCGCGCGGCCAACCCGCGGCGGGGCCTGGTTTTCCTGCATGGTCGACTGCTCGGTGTAGAACTCCTCGCAGGCCTCGGCGTGGGCGTTCGCCTCGACACGGCTGATGAAGCGGTCCAGCGTTTCGGCCGTGGGCATGGCGCTATCCCTTCGTTGGTTGTCGATTTCCAAGACTAGAGTGAGCATTCCGCCGCTATTTGCCGAGCCTTGCGCATGAAAAAAATCCTGGTCGTCGGCAGCGCCAACATGGACCTGGTGGTCTCCGCCGACCGGGCGCCGCGGCTTGGCGAGACCCTATTGGGCGGCGCTTTCGCCACCTATCCGGGCGGCAAGGGCGCCAACCAGGCCGTCGCGGCGGCGCGTTGCGGCGGTGCGGTCGCCATGCTCGGCTGTGTCGGCGCCGACCCCTTCGGCGAGGCGCTTCGCGCCGGGCTGCGCGCGGCGGGCGTCGATGTGAGCGGACTGGCGAGCGTGGACGCGCCGTCGGGTGTCGCCCTCATCGTGACGACGGCCGCCGGCGACAACAGCATCGTTGTGGCGCCCGGGGCGAACGCACGCCTGGAGGCTTCGGCGATCACGGAAGATCACTTCGTGGACGCGGCCTGCGTGCTGGCCCAGCTCGAGACGCCGTTGGACGGGGGCATTCGCGCCGCCGAGATCGCCAGGGCAAGGGGGGCGATCTTCATTCTCGATCCGGCGCCGGCGCGCGCGCTGCCAACCCATCTTCTGGAGCTGGTCGACTGGCTCACCCCCAATGAGACGGAGGCGCGCTCGATCCTGGGCGCCGAGGGGCCGTTCGATCCCCGCGCCGCCGCCCTTGCGCTGCAAGCGCTTGGCGTGCGCGGCGTGGTCATCAAGCTGGGCGCGCGGGGCGCCGTCTTGCTGGAGGCCGGCGGCGCGCCTCAATTCATCGCGCCATTCCCGGTCGAAGCCGTCGATACGACCGCGGCGGGGGACGCGTTCAACGGCGCCTTCGCCGTCGCGCTTTCGGAAGGCGCCGAACCGGCAAAGGCCGCCCAATTCGCCTCCGCGGCCGCGGCGCTCTCGGTCACCCGAAAAGGCGCCCAACCCTCGATGGCGACGCGCGAGGAGATCAGCCGTCTGATCGGCGGCTGAAGTGCGTGTCCCCGATTTCCGCTAGCAGCCGTTCAGCGCCCGGATGCTGGAGATGAGCGCCTGGCCGTTGCGGGTGGTGACCGCGACGTTGGCGGCGCCGTCGCAGGCCTTGCCGTTGGCGAAAACGTAGGTGTAGCGGACCGCGACCGTGTCGCCCGCCACCGTCGCCGAGGTCAGCTGCATCGGCTGGCTCATCGAACCGTAGAACCGGCTGAGCGCCGCGGCCGCATAGTTGCCCGATCGTTTCTCCGGCACGACATCGCCCGAGGCGCGCGCCCCGTCCGCCGAGCCCAGGGCGTAGTAGAAATCCTGCACCACGGCCAGAGCCTGGGCGCTGCCGCCGGGCGCGGCGTTCGGGCTCGGCTGGTCCGCCGGCGGGTTGGCGGCCTGGGCAGCCTGCGGCTGGGCCGGCCCGACGCCGGCCGGATTGTCCTGCTGGATCTCCTGGACAATCGCCGGCGCCAGGGACTGCAAGGCGCCAGGCAGCCGAACGGCCAGAACCAGGAGGTCGGGGGTCGGGCCGGTGAGCATGGCGACGCCCTGAACCGGGTCGCTGCCCGGCTTCATCCGGCTGTTGGCGTTGGTGTCGGTTCCAAGCCCGACGGCATTCGGCGCGGTCTGAAACTCGACAACCTCATTGCTCCGGTTGGTCAGCTTGTCGCCTGGATAGGGCCCGGACGGAAATTCGCTGGCGGGTTCGATGCCTTCGTTGATCACGCTCTGCGCGAAGGCCCGGTGGGCCGGAAACACACGCATGATCGCCTGGGCGACCTCGAACCGGCCGGACGTGTCGCCGGACGCCACCCTGACTTCGATCGCGTCGCCGGCCGCGCCGCCCCAGCTGTTGTTCATCAGATCGGCCGGAGAAACAGGTTGGGGCGAGACGACAAGGCTTGCGCCATTCGATCCGTAGACGCCGGCGCAGGACCAGCCGCGGGGCGCAAGGACGCCGGGCCCGCTGGCGGCCACGTAGTAGGCAAGCTTCGGCGCCAGGTCGGGACTCAGCTGCACGGTCTTGGTGGGCGCCGACGGCGGGCTCTGAGGGCCGCCTTGCCCGTCGTTTGCGCAGCCGATCAGAGGCACGCTGACCAGCGCGGAGGCTGACGCGGCCGC
>CALAEG010000168.1 GCA_937890965.1 uncultured Caulobacteraceae bacterium
CAGGATCATCTCGCGCACCGAGGCGATGCGGTCGGCGTCGAAGAACATGTGCTCGGTACGGCACAGGCCGATGCCCTCGGCGCCGAACTGGCGCGCCGTGCGGGCGTCGAGCGCGGTCTCGGCATTGGCGCGCACCTTCAGCCTGCGAACCTTGTCGGCCCAGGTCATCAGGGTGGCGAAGTCGCCGGTCAGTTCCGGCTCGATCATATTGACCGCGCCCAGCAGGATCTCGCCCTTGGAGCCGTCGATGGTGATCACCTCGCCGGCCCGGATGGTGCGGCCCCGGGCGCTGAAGGTCCCGCCCTTGGCGTCGATCTGCAGCTCGCCGGCGCCGGAGACGCAAGGCCGGCCCATGCCGCGCGCCACCACCGCGGCGTGGCTGGTCATGCCGCCGCGGGCGGTGACGATGCCCTTGGCCGCGTGCATGCCGTGAATGTCTTCCGGGCCGGTCTCGTCGCGGACCAGGATCACCGCCTCGCCGGTCTGGCCCAGCCGCTCGGCCTCGCCGGAATCGAACACCACCTTGCCGGTCGCCGCGCCCGGCGAGGCCGGCAGGCCGGTGGCGATGATGTGGCGCTCGGCGTTCGGATCCAGCGTCGGGTGTAAGAGCTGGTCGAGCGAGGCCGGATCGATGCGCATCACCGCCTCGTCCCGGGTGATCAAACCGTCGGCGGCCATCTCGACGGCGATCTTCAGGGCCGCCTTGGCGGTGCGCTTGCCGCTGCGGGTCTGCAGCATGTAGAGCCGGCCCTGTTCAACCGTGAATTCGATGTCCTGCATGTCGCGATAGTGGCGTTCCAGCCGCTCGACCACGTCGCGGAACTGGCCGAACACCTCCGGCATGGCCTCTTCCATCGACAGCGCCTTTTCGCCCATCTCCTCGCGGGTGAGCTTGGTCAGGGCCTGGGGCGTGCGGATGCCGGCGACCACGTCCTCGCCCTGGGCATTGACCAGGAACTCGCCATAGAGCCTGGCCTCCCCGGTCGACGGGTTGCGCGTGAAGGCGACGCCGGTGGCCGAGGTGTCGCCCATATTGCCGAACACCATCGACTGGACGTTGACCGCCGTGCCCCAGCTTTCCGGGATGTCGTGCATGCGGCGATAGAATTTCGCCCGGTCGTTCATCCAGCTGGAGAAGACCGCGCCGATCGCGCCCCAGAGCTGGTCCTGCGGGTCCTGGGGAAAGCTCTTGCCCAGGTCGCGCTCGACGGCCGCCTTGTAGTCCTCGATCACGCTGGCCCAGTTGTCGGGACCGAGCGCGGTGTCGATGGTGACGCCGAGGCTGTCCTTATGGTCGTCGAGGATCTCCTCGAACATGTGGTGGTCGAGGCCCAGCACCACGTTGGAATACATCTGGATGAAGCGGCGATAGCTATCGAGCGCGAAACGGCGGTCGCCCGACAACCTGGCCAGGCCCTCGACGGTGGCGTCGTTCAGACCGAGGTTCAGGACAGTGTCCATCATGCCGGGCATCGAGGCCCGCGCACCGGAGCGGACCGAGACCAGCAGCGGATTGGTCGCATCGCCGAACTTGCGCCCGGTCAGCTCCTCCACCCGCGCCAGGCCGGCGGCCACCTCGCCCTTCAGGGTCGCGGGATAGGCGCGCTCGTTGGCGTAATAGTGGGTGCAGGCCTCGGTGGTGATGGTGAAGCCGGGGGGCACGGGCAGGCCAAGCGCGCTCATCTCGGCCAGATTGGCGCCCTTGCCGCCGAGCAGCTCCTTCATCGAGGCGTCGCCGGCGGCGCTGCCGCCGCCGAAGGCATAGACCCAACTCGCAGCCGTGGCTCCGTCAGCCGCCATCAGACCCTCATCCCGCCACCAACGAAAAGTCCGCCACCCGACCCATGAGGTCGCGCACCTGGATCAGCAGCCGCAAGCGATTGGCCCGCGTCGCTTCATCCGGATCGTTCACTAGCACATGCTCGAAAAGCCCGTCGACCGGCGCCCGCAGCGCAGCGAGCGCCCGCATGGCGGCGGTGAAGTCCTCAGCCGCCAGATCGGCCTCAACCCGCGGCGCGACCGACGCAAGCGCGTTGATCAACACATTCTCCTCCGGCGGCGCATTCGGCATTCGTTCGGCGGGACCGGACGGCAGCGCGCCCTTCTTTTCCTCGGCCTTGAGGATGTTGGTCGCGCGCTTGTAGCCGGCGAGGAGGTTTGCGCCGTCGTCGCTGGTGAGGAAGGCGTCGATCGCATCAACGCGGGCGACAATGCGGACGAGGTCGTCGTCACCCAGGGCAAAGACCGCGTCAACGAGATCGTGACGCTTGCCTTGCTCGCGGAGAAGAACCTTGAGGCGGTCAGCAAGGAATTCGATGATCGCCGCTAACTTCCATGACGTAGTGGAGACCGTGATCTCGCCTGTCTTCGCCACGTCGATGTGCACGCCGCCCGGCCGGGGGTCAACCGATGCCCGAGCGGATGCCATTTCGGCCGCTGCTGTGCTCCTGGCGGCATGCCCAAGGACCGTCGAGAAAAAGCGAACCCCGTGCTCAAGCAAACAGACCTGCAGTGGAAACCTAGCCTTCCTTTCCAGAACGATCCTGATCACTCCCAAGGCGGCGCGACGCAGCGCGAACGGATCCCGCGATCCGGTTGGCTTTTCATCAATCGCGAAGAAGCCCACCAGCGTGTCCAGCTTGTCTGCTAAGGCCACGGCGATAGAGACTGGGGCGCTTGGGGCGGCATCGCTCGGCCCCTGCGGCCGATAGTGATCGCGGATGGCGTCGGCGATCTCGGCCGCCATGCCCTCCTCGATCGCGTAGTAGCGCCCCATCACCCCTTGCAGCTCTGGGAACTCGCCGACCATGCCGGTGGCGAGGTCGGCCTTGGCCAGGCGCGCGGCCTTGGCGGCAAGTTCCACGTCGGCGCCGACCAGGGGCGCGATCTCGCGGGCCAGCGCCTCGATCCGTTCGACGCGCTCGTACATGGTCCCGAGTTTGGCGTGGAAGGTGACGCCCTTCAGGCGCTCCAGCCGGTCGGCGAGCGGGACCTTGCGGTCCTCGTCCCAGAAGAAGCGGGCATCGTTCAGGCGAGCGGAGAGGACGCGGGCGTTGCCGGCGGCGATCAGATGGCCGCCGTCGTGGGCCTCGATATTGGCCACGGCGATGAAGTGAGGGGCAAGCGCGCCCGTCGCCGGATCGCGCACGGTGAAATACTTCTGGTGGGTGCGCATGGAGGTGCGGATCACCTCGGCCGGCAGGTCGAGAAAGGCCGGGTCCATGTCGCCCAGCAGCGGGACCGGCCATTCGGCCAGGCCGGCGACCTCGTCCAGCAGGCCCTCGTCCTCGACCAGCTCCAGCCCCTTGGCGCGGGCGACGGCGATCGCGCCGGTCAGAATGCGCGCCTTGCGCTCGGCCGGGTCCAGCACGACGAAGTCGGCGGCGAGCTTTGCGGCATAGTCGTCGAAGTCGCGCACCGTGAACGGCCGCTTCGAGCCCATGAAACGGTGGCCCTCGCTGAAATTCTCCGCCTCGATGCCGTCGATGTTGAAGGCGACGACGTGGCCATCGAAGACGCAGAGGATGCGCTGCAGCGGCCGCACCCAGCGCAGGGTCCCGGTCCCCCACTTCATCGATTTCGGCCAGGGGAACTGGCGCACCATGTCCGGCACGATTTCGGCGATGACGTCGGCGGTTGTGCGCCCGGCCCTGGCGATCTGGGCGAAATAGACCCCGCCCCGCTCGACCAGTTGCTCGCGCGCAAGACCCGTCGAACGCAGGAAGCCGTCGATGGCCGCATCTGGTGCGCCGACGCGCGGGCCTTTGCGCTCCTCGCCGCGGTCGGCCTGGGCGGCGGGCAGATCGTCGACCACCAGGGTCAGGCGCCGGGGTCCCGCGAAGCTGCGCATCGCCTCGGGCGCGAAACCGGCCGCCTTCAGCCGCTCGCGCGCCATGCGTTCGAGATCGCGCGCGGCGTCGGTCTGCATGCGCGCGGGGATCTCTTCGGAAAACAGTTCGAGCAGGAGCTGGGGCATCAGACGCCAGGCTCGACGCGGGTCGGACCGAGCACGCTGCGCGTAAACGACGCTTCGTCAGGGGTCATTTCGCCGAACAGCAGGACGGTGGTGAAGTTTCCCCAGAGCCTGCCCTCATGGCTGTAGCCCCAGTCATCAACCTGGGAGGCCTTGACGTGCACTGTCATGCCCTTCCTCAGGTCGGCCCGAAACGCGGAATCGTCGGTCAGCACACCTTCGATAACATCGCCCCGGTGCGCGGTCGGCTTGATCCACATAGCCTCCGAACCGCCTGGAATCGGGAAGGCGATCTTTACGCGGTAGTCAGCGAAGCCAGCCCGTCTACTGTCGAACACCGACCAGAAGACGTGCAGATTCCGTTGTGCGTCGGCTATTGCCGCGTTCATCGCAGCGTCTGAGGTCTTGACCGGCATCACCGAGCCTTCGGGTCGCCGGATTGGTGTGGGCTCTTGGGCATGACTGGCGCTTGCAGCCGCAGCGCAGGCCGCGACGGCGAGCAGGACGCCGCGATGTCGGTGGCTAAGCAGGCGCATTTTCGCTTTCCAGCTTCACCCAGGCCTCGGCGCAGGCTTTGCACAGGTCGCGGATGCGGCCGATATAGCTCTGCCGCTCGGCCACCGCGATGGCCCCGCGGGCGTCCATCAGGTTGAACATGTGCGAGGCCTTCAGCACATAGTCGTAGGCCGGCAGCACCAGCGCCTGGTCCTGGCGACCGCGGGCGGCCAGAAGCCGCGGCACCTCGGCCTCAATGTCCTCGAAGTGGCGCTTCAGCATGTCGACATTCGCCGCCTCGAAGTCGAACGAGGAGAATTGCCGCTCGCTCTCCAGGAAGACGTCGCCATAGGTCTTGAAGTCGGGGCTCTGCGGGCTGTTGAAGGCCAGGTCGTAGACGTTCTCGACCCCCTGGACGTACATGGCCAGCCGCTCGAGCCCATAGGTCAGCTCGCCGGCCACCGGGTCGACGTCCAGCCCGCCGACCTGCTGGAAATAGGTGTACTGGCTGATCTCCATCCCGTCGCACCAGACCTCCCAGCCCAAGCCCCAGGCGCCGACGGTGGGATTTTCCCAGTCGTCCTCGACGAAGCGCAGGTCGTGCAGGCCAAGGTCGATGCCGATCGCCTCCAGCGAGCCCAGATAGAGCGCCTGCATGTCGACAGGATTGGGCTTCAGCATCACCTGATACTGGTAATAGTGCTGCAGCCGATTGGGGTTCTCGCCATAGCGGGCGTCGGCGGGCCGGCGCGAGGGCTGCACATAGGCGATGCGCCAGGGCTTGGGGCCGAGCGCCCTTAAGACCGTCATCGGATGCAGCGTGCCGGCGCCCACCTCGACGTCGTAGGGCTGCAGAATCACGCAGCCCTGACGGCTCCAATAGGCATGCAGCGTCAGGATCAGGTCCTGGAAGGAAAGCGGTTTGTCGCTGGTCATCGCAGGCGGCTTCGCGGGCGCGAAAAAGGCCGGCGGACCATAGGGTCCGCCGGCATTCGCATCAAGCGTTCGAAGCTGAGCGGTCGATCAGGGCGCGGGCGTCGCGGCCGGGGCCGCCGCCGCGCCACCAGGGGTCAGCACCTTGTCGATCGCATAGATGTCGCCATTGGACACCACCGCATGGCCGACGACGCTGGCGTCGTTGACCATGATCGTGGGACCGGTGCCGTCGATCTGCACCGGCGTGCCTGCAACCGTGCTGATCGGGCCCTTGGAGCCCTGGATCTTGCTCGTCGGCACGCCGGCATTGATCAGGTGATAGGTGAGCAGCGCCTGCAGCTGCGCCGCGTTCTCGATCTTCATCAGGTTGGCCAGCTGGCCGGCCGGCAGGGCGTTGAACGCCGCGTCGGTGGGGGCGAGGATGGTCAGCGGCCCGGCGGTCTTCAGCACGCTGGTCAGGTTGGAGGCGTCCAGCGCCTTGACCAGGATGGTGAACTGACCCGACGCCTTCAGGATGTCGGCGATGTCGCCGGCGGGCGCGATGGTCATG
>CALAEG010000169.1 GCA_937890965.1 uncultured Caulobacteraceae bacterium
CGCGGACCAGGTTGGTCAGCGAGACCTCGGCGGTGGAGATGAGCCAGCGGCCATCGGTGGTGCGGAACAGGTCCTCGGCGAATTTCGGCAGCTGGCCGACGCCGAACACCGCCTCGTCGCGCACCAGCAGCGGCGGCGAGATCTCGTGATAGCCGTGCTCGCGGGTCTGCATATCGAGCATGAACTGGCCAAGCGCGCGTTCCAGCCGGGCGAGTTCGCCGCGCAGGACCACGAAGCGCGAGCCGGACATGCGGGCGGCGGCCTCGAAATCCATCAGGCCCAGCGCCGCGCCCAGATCGACATGATCCTTGGGGTTCTGAATGGCGAAGGGCTCGCCCCAGCGGCGCACCTCGACATTGCCGTGTTCGTCCTCGCCGGGCGGCACGTCGGCGGCCGGCAGGTTCGGCAAAGCCGCCACCAGAGTCTGCAAGGCCTCAAGCCGGGCGCGCTCCAGATCGGTCAACTCGGCGATAGCGCCCTTCAGCTGTTCGACCTCGGCCATGACGACGGCGGCGGCCGCCTCGTCCTTCTTGGCCTTGGCCATGCCGATCAGCCTGGAGGCTTCGTTGCGGCGGCTCTGCGCGGTCTGCAGCTGGGTCTGGCCGGCGCGCAGTTCGGCGTCCAGCGCCAGGATGGCCGGCGTCTGCGGCGACAGCCCGCGCGCGGCCCAGCCGCGGTCAAAGGCTTGCGGATCGTCGCGGATGGCCCGGATATCGTGCATGGAAGCGCTCGAAGTTGAGCGGCCCTCCTTAAGGCGCGTTGGCAAGGGCGGCAATCGCCAGAACGCCGCCCCCTGCCCTCATTCGCGGACAGACCGCGCCCTGTAGTCAGGCTTGACTCGTCGTCCTCATCTATCGACCATTGGCGGCAATTCAGGGAGAGCGAGATGAACTTCACCCAGGAACGCGCCGAAGAGGGCGGGGTCACCCGGCGCTCGTTCGAGCTCAGCGTCGACGGCCAAGCCGTGCCGGCCGTCATCTGGTCGCCCGAAGGCGCCAAGGGCCCGCGGCCGCTGGTGCTGATGGGCCATGGCGGCTCTCAGCACAAGAAGACCGCCGGCATTGTCGCCCGGGCGCGGACCTATGCGCGCAAGTTCGGCTACGCCACCCTGGCCATCGACGCGCCTGGCCACGGCGACCGCATTTCCCGCGAGGAGGCCGAGAGCCTGGGCCGCGAGGTCGGCGCCCGCGTGCGCGGCGAGACCTCCGCGCCCATGGACCCCGAACGCCTGCGCCAGATGGGCCAGCGCAGCCTGAAGGCCGTGCCGGAATGGAAGGCCGCGCTCGACGCCGTCCAGGGCCTGGACTTCGTCGGCGCCGGCGGGCCGGTTGGCTATTGGGGCGTCTCCATGGGCACCGCCATCGGCGTGCCGTTCGTGGCCGCCGAGCCGCGCATCACCGCCGCCGTCTTCGGCCTGGCGGGCCTGCGCGAAGGCCAGGCCGAGTTCGAGGCGGCGGCCAGGAAGATCAGTATCCCACTGCAGTTCGTCTTCCAGTGGGAGGATGCGGTGGCCCCGCGCGAGGCCGGCATCGCCCTCTTCAACGCCTTCGGCTCGGCTGAAAAGACCATGCACATCAATCCGGGCGGCCATATGGACATCCCGAACTTCGAGAGCGGCGACTGGGAGTCCTTCTACCTCCGCCACCTCGGCGTCGCGGCCGACGCCAAGACGCGGGAGCTGGCGCCAGCCTAACCGGTTGCGGCCTCCGCGGCCTCGTCGCGGACACGGCGACGTTCGATGAGCCAGACGCAGAGGATCGAGACCTCGTAGAGAGCCAGGCCCGGGATGACCAGGCTCATCATGCTGATCGGGTCGGGCGGGGTGATCACCGCGGCGACCACGAAGACCGCGAGGATGGCGTAGCGGCGGCCCGAGCGCAGCAGCTTGCTCGACACCATGCCGACCATGCCCATCAGCGCCAATATGACCGGCAGCTGGAAACAGAGGCCGAAGCCGAGCAGCAGCGTGATCACCAGGCTGAGATAGTCCGACACCTTGGGCAGGAGCTGCACCGAGATCGCGGCGTTGCCGGTGATCTGCTGGTTGAGCGAGAACCACAGGACGAAGGGCAGCATGACGAAATAGACCAGGGCCGCGCCCATCAGGAACAGCACCGGCGAGGCCAGCAGGAAGGGCAGGAAGGCGTTGCGCTCGCGCCTGTAGAGGCCCGGCGCGACGAAGCGATAGAGCTGCCAGGCCAGGATCGGGAAGGTCAGCACCACCGCGCCGAAGCCGGCCAGTTTCAGCTTGGTGAAGAAGAATTCCAGCGGCTCCGTGAACACCATGTGGATGGGCTCCACATGCACGCCGGCCAGCGACTTCAGCCCGGCGATGGTCAGCAAGAGGTCGAACGGCCCTGTGTGCCCGGCCGCGGCCTTCTGCACCGCCAGCAACCCCTGGGCGCGCTCGAACGGCGCCAAGAGGAAGATGTAGATGTCGGTGGCGAAGAAGAAGCAGATCACGAAACCCACGGCCA
>CALAEG010000170.1 GCA_937890965.1 uncultured Caulobacteraceae bacterium
AGAGGAAAGCCATGGGTCAAACAGCTCGCAACCTGAACATGGTTGCTCATCCGTCGGCTTCGCCGACACCTTCTCCCGCAAGGGGAGAAGGGGGCTCAGCGCCCCACGAACTTCGCCGGGCGGCGTTCGAGGAAGGCGGCGACGCCTTCCTTGTGGTCGGCGGACTTGAAGGCGGCGCTGAGGGCCTCGACGTGGGCCTTCATATGTTCGGCGACGTCGCGTTCCAGGCCGCGCCAGACCAGGGTCTTCATGTGGCAGAGCGAAAAGGGCGAGGACTGCAGGTAGCGGTGGGCCTCGGCGTGGGCGGCGTCCATCAGCGCCTCGGGCGCGACCACCTCGTTCGCGTAGCCGATCTCCTTGGCCTCGGCGGCTTCCAGGAAGGCGCCGGAATAGAGTAGCCGCAGCGCGCGCGACGGGCCGATCAGGCGGGGCAGCAGCCAGGAGCCGGCGCCCGTGTCCGGCACCAGGCCGCGGTGGGCGAAGTTCCAGGCGAAGCGGGCGCGGTCACTGACGATGCGCACGTCGCACTGGCTGGTGAATTCCGCGCCCATGCCGACGGCATAGCCATCGATGGCGCCGATCACCGGCTTCGGGCAGGCGACGATCGGCCACCAGACGCTGTGTTCGCCGGCCTCGCCACGCACGCCGCGGGTCTCGCCGGGCACGGTGGCGAGGTCCGCCAGGTCGGTGCCGGCGCAGAAGGCCCCGCCGGCGCCGGTGACGATCAGCACCCGCACGCGGTCGTCCTCGCCGGCCTTGCCCACCGTCTCGATGAAGGTGCGCAGCATGACGTAGGTCATGGCGTTGCGTTTTTCCGGCCGGTCGATGGTGATCACCCCGATCCCGTCGCCGTCGACCTCGAAGCGGATGTGATGAGCGGTCATGCGGTGGGCCTCCCTTTTTGGTTGGCGCTTATCAAAGCCCATCGTGGCGCGGGAGGCCACGGCCTAAAACCGCACCCCTGGAACGTTTGCGGAACGTCGGCTAGCGTCGTTGCATGAGTCGAGACCTCTCCGCGCGCCAGGCCCGCCGCATCGCCATCGCCGCCCAGGGTCTGGCCGCGCCGCGCCCGCAAGCGCCGGTGACGCGGCGGGCGTTCCGCAAGCTGGCTGCCGAGCTCGGCGTCATCCAGATCGACAGCGTCAACGTCGTGGCCCGCACCCATTATCTTCCGACCTTTTCCAGGCTGGGGTCCTATCCGCGCGACCTGCTCGAGGATGAGGCCTGGGGCAAGACGCCGTTCTTCTTCGAATACTGGGGCCATGAGGCGTCGCTGTTGCCGCTGGCGATGCAGCCGCTGTTCCGTTGGCGCATGGCGCAGTTCGAGGCCCGCACCCACGGGATGGGCGCGCGGCGCGACTATATCGACGCGGTGCTGAAGCGGATCGAGCGCGAGGGGCCGTTGAGCGGCGGCGACTTCGCCGAGGGTCCGCGCAAGGCCGGCTGGTGGGAGTGGAGCGACGGCAAGCGGGCGCTGGAATGGCTGTTCGCCGCCGGCCTGATCACGGTCAGGACCCGGCGCGGCTTCGAGCGGCTCTACGACCTGACCGAACGGGTCATCCCGCGCGCCATCATGGCCCAGCCGACACCGTCGGAGCCCGAGGCGCACCGGGCGCTGCTGACAATCGCCGCCCGCGCCATGGGCGTCGCCACCGAGACCGACCTGCGCGACTATTTCCGCATGCCGGTGGCCGAGACCCGGGCCAGGCTGGCCGAGCTGGTCGAGCACGGATCGCTGATGAAGGTTCGGGTCCAGGGCTGGTCGAAGGACGCCTATCTGGCGCCGGGGGCCAAGGCGCCGCACAGATCGGCGGCCAGCGCCCTGCTCTCGCCGTTCGACAACCTGATCTGGCATCGCGACCGCACCGAGCGGGTGTTCAACGCCCGCATCCGGCTGGAGATCTACACGCCGGCCGAGAAGCGCGAGCACGGCTACTACGTCCTGCCCTTCCTGCTCGGCGACGCCATCGCCGCCCGGGTCGACCTGAAATCCGACCGCGTCGCCAAGCGGCTGCTGGTGCAGGCCGCCCACCTGGAACCCGGCGCCGACCAGGCCGAAGTCGCCCCCGCCCTCGCCGCCGAACTCCGCGCCATGGCAGGCTGGCTGGGCCTGGACGAGGTGGCCGTGCAACCCCGAGGCGACCTCGCGGCGGCGCTGGCGCGAGCCCTCTAGAACCCCAACCCTCCGCGTCCCTTCTCCCCTTGCGGGAGAAGGTGTCGGCGAAGCCGACGGATGAGCAACCATGTTCAGGTTGCGAGCTGTTTGACCCATGGCTTTCCTCT
>CALAEG010000171.1 GCA_937890965.1 uncultured Caulobacteraceae bacterium
GACCACCGAGATCTACACTCTTTCCCTACACGACGCTCTTCCGATCTCCAGACTTCTCGGCACTGCTCACCGAAGAAGTCGGGAGGAGACGTCAGCTCCGCAGGGAGCTAACGCCAGAGCCGACTTAGGGGCGGCCTTCGGGTCGCCCTTTTGTTCGTCATGGCCAACTCGATCGACCGAGCGGAAAGCCCGCATCGACCGTGGGTCTCGGCGATCCCGCCGAGCAGCACAGCCGATGAGACCATCAACATCAATCCCCATGAACGTGCGATACTGCGGCCATGACCGCCAAGCCGCCGACAATGGAACCTCGCGAACTCAAGGACGGGTCGGGCTGGTACGTGCGCGTGACCTGGCCAACGGGCGCGCCGGAAGACGTCGACTTCTCCGGCGAGATCGAGGCCATCGAGTGGATAAGAGACAAGTCGAGCGCCTGGTTGGCGAAGAGATCGGCCTAGCAGGCCAGCCAAGCCGCCGCCGGGCACCGCATCGATGGTGAGCTTCGGCGATCCCGCCGCGCCGCAGGGTCGATGAAGCGCTCCGGGTCATGGACCGAGTGCGGCTCGCCTCTTACGGAATTGGGGAAGTGTCGGCCGACCGGCATCCGCCGATCCAGGGGGCTGGGGGGGCTGTTCAGGTTCCGAACCCGCAAACAACCGATCAGCCGACGCTCTACATATTGGGAGCCGGTGGGGCCGCGCCAAGTCGGCAAGAAGGCCATTTGGTGTCGAGAACGCAGATCGTCACTGTTCCTCTGCTGCCACAGTATTTCGGCATCGCGGGCCAGACGTCCGATCCTGCTTGCGGGCGGCGGGCGATCAAGTTCAATTTCACTCAACGACTTCGCGGGAGTGGCTATCCCGCTTGGGGCATGGGGGTGTCTGTGGCGCCGTCAGCGCAATCGCTTAAGCTGAAGGGAGATTCTTTGGGGTCTCCCTTTTGCTTGGCCGGTCGCCTCAACGGATCGGCGGCATCCGACCCAGAGCTGCGCCAAGCCCGGCCAGGGCGACCGCGGCGACCACCACGCGAAATAGACGACGGACGAGCGTGGATGCCTTGCAGCTTCCGGTGATCAAGCCCGAATGGGCTGTGGGTCGAAAGCCGCCGCTGGCTTCTGCTCCCAGGCCTGGGTGTGTGACGGCCAACGCTGCCGATAGCGGACGCCACCAATGTCCGCCTTGGGTCGAAGGCTGACGTTTGGATAGGGTTTCGCTGCGACGGTTGGTGGGATCGCGCCTAGTGTCAGACGTCTTCATCGCCTACGCAGGATCTCAAGCTCTACGCTGACAGCGCTCGCGCGCGCCGGCGCCTAGCGCGAGAAGCTCGCGCCCGCCTCGGCCGCCTCGGGATGCGCGGCCATAAAATGGCGCAGCGCCCTGAGGAGCTCGCCGGCATGCCGCATGTGCCCGCCCGCCACGGACGCGCGGATGTCGTCCACGATCATCTCGCGAATCTCGCGCGGACCGGCCTCCGTGCGCAGGATCGTGCTCGCGACCGCGGCCGCGACGGCTTCGGGAATGTGTTCATGTTCGCCGATCGCATCGACCTCCTCACGGGTGAGCCCCGAAAAGGCGATGCAGTCCTCGATCGAGATCATCAGCCTCACCCTCGTTCGCGAGCGCAGAACCTAGCGCATCGCCGGCGCTGACGATTTGAGGGATGTCAAGTCCACCGCAGCTCAGCGCACCGGCCAAGTGCCCATGGGGGAATGTCCGCTCTGGGTCGAAAGCCGCCGCTGGCTTCTGCTCCCAGGCCTGGGTGTGTGACGGCCAACGACCCGAAAGAGGGATTTGACGGTCCGCTCGCAGTGCGGTCGGCGACAGGCGTCCGCGCTGGAAACGCCACGATCCGAGGCAGCCGCCCAACGGCTGGCCCCGCCCGGGCGTTGGTGGAATGATAGGCATGCGCTCGCCTTGAGCGTCCGGAGCTGTCGGCTCATGCCGCCCAACGCCCTCGACGAAGCGTTCGCCGCTGAAGCTTCGCCCGTGGAGCTGCCGGGCGGGACGGCGCTGGCTAGCGCCGGCGATATGGTGAAGGCGCTCTTCCGGCTCAGGGCCGGACGCCTGGCCGAGGTCGAACCGATGGCCCAGGGCGGCGGGCGGCTGATGACGGTGCATCGGCCGAGCGCGCTGATCGGCGGCGCGCAGCTCTTGGGGGATGGCCGCTACCGTACGACCGTGACCGCCCTGCGCGACTCCGAGCTCGAGGCGATCCCGGGCGGCCGGGCCGAGACTTTGCTGCGCGAGAAGCCGGACTTCCTCGCCGCGGTGGCCCGGGCGGCGCTGGAACGCTTGCGGCCGAACGAGCCCGCCGAGCGGCGCAAGAGCTCGATCCTGGGGTTCGTGGCGGTGAGCGACCATGTCGACATGCGCGATCTGGCCGAACGTCTGGCCACGGCCATGCGCACGATGGGCGCCGAAGTGGCGGTGATCGGCGCAGAGGCGCACGAGGCCTCGCCCTCCTGGCTGCATGCGCTGGAGATGGAGCACGACTTCGTGCTGATGGCCGCCGAGCGCGGGGAGAGCGAATTCACTGCCTATTGCGCCCGCCAGATCGACCGGCTGATCCTGGTCGCAGGCGCCAACACGCCCCCGCCGGGCGCGCCCATCGCCTTCGCGACGTCGGCGATCGTGAGCCAGCGGCTGCTGGATATCATCCTGGTGCAGCCGGCCGGGACGATGCGGCCCCACAGGTCCGACCCTTGGCTCGACGTTGCCCCCGCCGCGCGCCTCTTCCAGATCCGGACGGACGACGCGCAGGACCTGGCGCGACTGGCGCGCGTCTACACCGGCAACTCGGTGGGACTGGCGCTGGGGGGCGGCGGCGCGAGGGCCTACGCCCATCTGGGGGTGGCGCGGGCACTGACCGAGCTGAAGGTGCCCATCGATTTCCTCGCCGGCACCTCCATGGGGGCGGTCATCGCTGCGGGTCTGGCCATGGGCTGGGATGGCGCCGAGATCGACCGGCGCATCCGCCAGGCGTTCGTCGAGTCTAGTCCCATGTCGGATATCGCCTTCCCGCTCTTGGCCATGACCCGCGGGCGCATGGTGGACCACCGCCTCGCGACCCACTTCGGCGACACTGAGATCAGCGACCTCTGGCGGCCGTTCACCTGCGTCTCCACCGATCTGACCACGGGCGGCATGCACATCCATCACCGGGGATCGCTGCGCCGGGCCCTGCGCGCCTCCCTGTCCCTGCCTGGCATACTGCCGCCGGTGGTGGAGGGAGGCCACGTGCTGGTCGACGGCGCCCTGGTGCGCAACCTGCCGGTGGATCTGGTCCGCGAGCAGCACAACGGGGTGACGATCGGGGTCGATGTGGCCGTATCCGAGGGACTGAAGCCGGACGACCTGCTGCTGAAGCCCTCCGGCTGGCGCTGGCTCACCTCAGGGGCCTGGCTCAGGGGCCCCCCGATCGTCTCGGTGCTGATCCGCTCGGCCACCATATCGAGCGCCGCCGCGCTTCCCGCGCCGCGCGACGACCTGGTCGAGATCGTTCCGGAGGTCGAGGGTGTCGGGCTGCAGGACTGGAAAGCCTATGACGCCGCCGTGGCGGCCGGCTACCGCGCCGCGATGGCGGCGGCCGACCAGCTCTCGGCGCTGCGGCGCTGATCAGACGGCGCCCGCATCTTCGTACTCACGAATTTGTCCCGGTCTTCCCATTGGATGCTTGGCTAGGGAAGGTCGTCTGCAATGTCATGGCCATATCGAAAGCAGGCTTCGTAGTGGTTGATCACCTTAGCCCGGCCGCAGGTGATGCAGCTGACCCGAAGCTACCTGAATTTTGTTATATCTCCTCCCAGATTTCATAGAAAACAAT
>CALAEG010000172.1 GCA_937890965.1 uncultured Caulobacteraceae bacterium
GCAGAAGCAATGGCGGTTACCACCCTGAACCGACCTCGTGGGCGTCCGCTTCCGGACGTGAAGGCAAAGACCGCTTTCGACCCTAAGCAGACATCCGCTTCGATGCCCGCTAAGTTTCCCTTCAGGCAAAATAAAGCCCATTGGGTGGGACTGGGTCAGGCGGCGCGGGTGTTGCGCGAGCGGATCAGCCCAACGAGCGTGAGAAGCAAGGCGACGACGATCGCAAGACCCGTGACAAGCAACAGTGCCGTCGCGAACGGGTTGTCGACCCCCAGCGGTGGAGGGAATTCCTTGTTGGCCGTCGGCAGGAGCGTCGTGGAGCGACCCGTGAACGCGGCGACGACGCCAGCCCCCCCGTTCGCCCACGTTCCGATCAGCAGCGTCCAGAACCAGAGATGAAGGAGCAAACGCGGGAGGCGCAGCTCGGGTATCAAGACTCCCGCCACGGTCATAAGGACACCATTGGCGGTGAACTCGATATGCGCCATGACGATGCCGCGGAACCAGGGCACCGCGGTCGGCGGAACGAATCCCACGAGGCATCCGAACAGGACCTGCGATATGCCGATGATGAGAACCCAGCGCCGTAAGCTCAGCTTGAACGCCTCAATGTCTGCGGCCATCCGCCCCTCCCCGCCGCTGCCAGCGAAGCTCGCGCTCGAGCAGGCTTCGCTGCGGTATGTGACAGCTCGGCTATTCTACGCCGGTGACCGTGGCGCGCATAGCGCGGGGTCGCTCGGAGAGTGATTGCAATTGTTGGCGTTGACCGGCGACGTCCGCTTTGCGGACCTGCGCCAGCGTCCGCTATCGACCCTAAGCGGACGTTCGCCTCGGCGACCAACCTCCGCGCCTCAGCCCAGCTACGGGGGCCGCATCTAAGTCAGCTGGATGGGGGGCCCGACGCCCACGCGAGCAACTCGCGCCTCGGCCAGAACATGGCATAGCATATTGGTCGATACCGGCCGGCAGCGATCAAGCTGGTTCGGGTCGGTGATGTTTGTGCAGCCCGTTGCGCGTGGATTGCGCCGCCGCGAAGTCTCACCATCACCGCGCCTCGCTCGAGCGGACGCTCTTGCAGGTAGGCCAAGCGCGGGCTGATTTCGAGCAGCTGCGGGTCGTAGAACCAGCTAGCCCCCCATAGTCCGGCGAGCTCGCTCCTGCCCCTCAGGATGTCGGCAATACGACGGTAGCAATCATCCCAGCCGCCCTCGTTGAAGTCTTCGAGGTTCCGCTGATCAGTGTGGATCTCCAACCAATTGTTCCAACTTTCCGGTCGACACAGCATTGCCGCGCCGCGGGCGTCACCGGCCAAGCTAAGACGACCGATCATGGCAACGTGGCGCAAGAGGCTCCGCAGGTCTGATCCCCAGCCGTCGGCGAATTGAAGATCGACAAGCTGGGCGCCGGCGGGCACCGTTACTCCGGCGACGAAACGGGCGTCTTTGGCGTAGCAATCCGGGTCATAGACGGCACTATTAGCCAAATACTCGGCCAAGACCTGAAACGTCCTCGGATACAGCGCCTCAATCGATATAGGGAGCGGTCGCGCCGGTGGCCGCGCCGACATTGCGATCGCCAAGCTCGCGATCGCGGCGCGCCGAACCCGATCGGACGGTGGCAGTCCAGCGGACTTCTTCAGATAGTTGTTGAGGCGCGTAGCAGAGCCGGACCCGTCGCCGCCGCAAGCGGCCCTAAGCTCTTCGGCAAGCTTGTCGAAGTGACAGCACAAAAGCTCGTCCAATGCGCCACCGGCGCTTCGAGCAACCGCCGCGAGCGCCACTTGTGTTGCGCCTGTGGTGGTCGGTCTACCATTTACAATTGCCCTAACAGCTCTCGCGCGCGCGCCCTTAAGCGAGGGACTAGCCCGTTCCCGCCGGCCTGGCAGGCCATGACGACCTGACATTTGTTTCACGATTGTGATCCACTTTTGGCACTGTCACGGCGTTAGCGAGCCAATGCCATGCCAAGATGACATAACGGGGCCGGCCGTCGGGCCCCGTCGTGCTCTGCCTGGCGCGTCCGAGGGAGCCTCGAACTTCTGGTTCGCCGTGCGCCTGTCCAGTGGCGCGACTGCCAAGACACCCCTTCCGACCCGCCTACGATGTCCACTTTCGACCCAAAGCGGGCATTCGCCTCAGCTAAGCTTCCGTCAGGCGGCGCGCGACGCAGCGGGCGATTTCGGCCGGCGCCTCGTCGGGGATGGGCAGCACCGCGCTGATATTGATCTCGCAGAGGACGTAGGTGTCCTCGCCCGCCGCGGTCTTGGGGCCATAGAGGAAGTCCGCGTCCCAGATCACCGGCATGTCGGCGGGCTCGATGTCCAGCCGGCGCATCAGGGCCGGGACCCAGTCGTCTTCCACCTTGGCCCTGAGCGCCTGAAACGCCGGATAATCGGCGCCGGACATGATCCTTGGTCCTGGCTCGCCGGCCTCGGGCGGCATCAGCGCCTTGATCAGCTGGCGGCCGAACCCCACCACCTTGTCCTGGACCGAGTAGCAGCGGATCATCCCCTCCGGCAGGCGCGCCTGGAACGGCTGATCGATCAGCCCGCCCTCGCCGGCGAAGTAGCCTTCGCAGCGGCCCATCAGGGCGGCGAGCGACATGTGTTCGATCTGGCTGCCGCGCTGGGCGTGTAGGACCTCGACCGGGGCGTCGCCCGCGGCCGCCGCGCCGGGGTCCAGCTCAACCTTCCAGACGCCTTGTCCGCCGTTGCCGCGGTTCTGCTTCAGCACGCGGGGCCCGGCGGCGAGCTGTGCTGGGAAGCGCGCCAGGAAGTCCCCGGGCGATGCGTAGAGCTGGGTGTCGGTCCCCCAGCCAAGGTCGCGGGTGCGATAAAGTACCTCTTTGACCCCATCTTCAGGATGACATCCGGATGGGAACTCACCCAGACGCCGTGGGCCGCCACGTCGCGGAGCAGCGGGTCCAACTGGCTTCTATCGCGCCCGCCTGAGATGGGATCGACCCAGACGAGGACGCCATCCACTCCCAGCAGCTGCTCGCGAACTTCGGCGGCGGCCTCCTCGCAATAGACCGCCGGATCGGCCGCGACGCCCTCCTGGGCCAGGGCCTCGAAGATGGGGGTCAAGCGACCGGCCTGGGCGCTTGCGCTGGCCCGCGCCTCCAGGTCACCGCGCCACAGCAGCGCGACGCGACCCAGGATGTCTTCTGTCATCTTGAGGAGCCTCCCATCCACCTCACTCCGCCCACGCGATGCGCGGGGTTAGGAGCGGGTCTTGGACGGCAAGCCGTCTTCGGCCGGGCGCCCGCTTGTAGCCCGACGACGGCACGTTAGCGCCGCCTCCGAGCTCTCGACAAGCTTGTCGATGGTGCCCGCCAATGTCTGCTTTTCGGCCGGGACCGAGGGTCCGCTTTCGACCCAAAGCAGACATCGGTGCAGGTGAAGCTTCCGGGGCCGTCATCGAGCAACGGAAGGTGTTTCGACCCAGAGCGGACGTCGACCCAAAGCGGACGTACGCGCCGGCCTTCAACCGTCCGCCGCCCACTCGCGCGAGCAACTCGAGGATTCAGCGCCAGTGGCGGCAGTTGCGATGATGGCGATCCCAGCGGTCGCAATAGCGATGGGCTCCGTGGTGGACGCCGATGCCGATGTGTATGGGACCGACATGAGCGCCGATCCCGGCGTTGAGCGCATGCCCTCCGCCCAGTAACGCGCGCGCTATGACCGAAACCACCTTT
>CALAEG010000173.1 GCA_937890965.1 uncultured Caulobacteraceae bacterium
CCGCCGCCGGTGTAGGCGGGCGGCTCTTGGTAGGCGCGGAACGGCACCGGCTCGAGGTCGTTGGCCTCTTTCAGCTTGTAGACCACCGCCGCGCGGCCCTGCTTCTCCGGCGGGATCCAGAAGTCGGTGTCGACCATGTCGAGCGGATTGAAGATGCGCTCGAACAGCACCTCGCGGAACGGCTTGCCCTCGATGCGCCCGACCAGAAAGCCCAGCACGTCGGTGGCGTGGCTGTAGTGGAATCGCTCGCCCGGCGGATAGGTCAGCGGCAGCGAGCCCAGCGCCTTCATCCATTCGTCGGGGGTCATGTCGGCGTTCAGGACATCGCCCAGCGCTTTCTGGTGCGCATGCGCGATCGGGCCCATTGAGGTGAAGCCATAGGCGAGGCCGCTACGGTGCGTCATCAGGTCCTCGACCGTGATGTCGCGCGGCGAGGGGTAGGTCTCCTCGACCGGCCCTTGCGCGTCCTTCAGGACCTGCATGTTGGCGAACTCGGGCAGCCACTTGGTGATCGGGTCGTCGAGCTTCAGCTTGCCTTCTTCCATCAGCATCAGCGCCGCGACCGTGGTCACCGGCTTGGTCATCGAGGCGATGCGGAAGATGGTGTCGCGCGCCATCGGCGTCTTGGTCTCGCGGTTGGCGAGACCGTTGGTGGTCACCTGGGCGATCTCGCCGTTGCGCCACAACAGGGTGACGACCCCGGAGAGCAGGCCCTGATCGATCACGCCCTGCATGGCCGGGCCGATCTTGGCCAGCTCCTCGCGGGAAAACCCGCTCACGTTCACCGCGCCGTCGTCCATGGGAAGCCTCCTGGAGGGTTTCCCGGACGATAACGAGGATTTCGCCGCCGGCCTATGGCGCCGTCGCGTCAAGGCTTCAGGGCGCTTCGTAGGTCCCGACCATTTCGCCGTCGGCGATGACCCGGCCCTGCATGGCGTTGGTCAGCGCGCGCAGGTCGGCGTCGGCGTGCAGGCCGAGCGGTCCGTCCAGGGCGAAGATCTGGAAGTGATAGTGGTGCAGGCCATGGCCTTGCGGCGGCCTGGGCCCGAAATAGCCGGCGGAATCGTTGTCGTTCCTGCCCTGGATGGCGCCTGGCGGGGTAACCAGGGTGGCGTTGTTCGGCACGCCTTCGGGCAGGGACGCGACCTGGCCGGGAATGTTCCAGATCATCCAATGCACGAAGGGCTTTTCCATCGGCGCGTCGGGGTCTTCCAGCACGATGGCATAGGCGCGAGCGCCCTCGACCGGCGTCCAGTGCAGCGGCGGCGAAAGGTTGTCGCCGTAGGCCGAGTGGCGCAAATCGATGACGCCCTCGTCCGGGAAGGCCTCGGAGCTAAGTTCGATGCCGCCGCCGGTGCGCGGCTGGATGCGGCCCAGCGTCAGGGCCTCGGGCGAATGTTGCGGCTTGTGTTGGTCGGCCACGGACGTCTCCTTGTTTGACGGGCTGCGCCCGCAGGCCGCGAGCGCGACGAGCAAGAGCGCCACAATGACCCGCCTGGGCCTTCTATCAACCGCTGAGCGCGTCTTCGGCTCCTTTCGCGTCCGGCCACTTTGGCCCAATGCGCGACACATGTCAGTTCCTTCCCCCTACGGGGATGTTCTAGTCGGATCATCGCCAACCGTAGTTGAAGCTGAGGGATACGCGTTCCTCATCCGCCCCGTTGGGAAGGGCTTCGTGGCGGAGCCAGCTTTCCCACATCAGGATCGTTCCGGCCTCTGGGCTAAGGTAGATGAAGCTCTTCTGGGTCTCGGCCGCGTCGGCGCGCCGGGGCGGGGCGGCCATCATCAGGGGCAGGCGAGGGTCCTCCAGCCGCAGGCCGCCCGCGCCCGGCGGCATGGCGACATAAACCGTGCCGGAGATGACGCTGTGGGGATGGATGTGGCCGGAATGGGCCGCGCCGGGCTCGAGCAGGCTGGCCCACAGACTGTCCAGCCTGAGGCGCCCGCGCCCGAGGTCGAACTCCAGCGCCTTGGCATAGACCGTCACATGCCGGTCCAGCTTGCGCTTGAGCAGGTCGAAGATGCTGGCCCGCCGCGGCAGGTCGTCGAGCGAGGCGTAGGAGGTATAGCCGCCATAGGCGTGCGCCTCGCACCAGGCGCGGCCGGCGGCGTCCTCATCGGCCAGCATGCGGCAGGCCTGGTCCAGTTCGGCGTTGAAGCCGGCGAAATCGCGTTCGCCGGCCAGGGAGGCCTCGTAGATCTGGGTGACGAAGAGGGGACGCAGGCTCATCAGGACGCCTTACGCCCCGACTTGGTCCCCGTCTTCAGCTTCGTCCTGGTCTCGCGCAGCGCGATGGCCGGCAGCGTGGTCTCGTTGGCGGCGAGATAGGCGACCACCGCGTCGCGATGCCGGGTGATCATCGAACGCAGCAGCCAGGAGACCGACTTGGTGATCAGGATGGGGCGCTCGGGCTTCAGCCGCTCCAGCACGATGAAGGCCAGGTCGCGGAAGCGGGGGTCGGGCGAATAGTGCACCGGGCCGTTGAGCAGGACCAGGGCGGCGCGGCGCTTGTTGATATTCTCGTCGCGCGACAGCCGGTCGATCAGCCGGCGCCAGGCCGGCCAGTCGGCCAGCATGTCTTCGGCGGTGAACAGGTTCTGGCACCAGGTGTCGACCTCGGCCCAGCCGTTCAGGCGGCCCAGCCAACGGTCCAGATGTTCGGTTGTCACGTCTGGCCGCGCCTTGCGATTGGCGGCGACCAACATGCCGGCCAGGGTCTTTTCCTCGTGGGACTGGCCCTCGGTCAGGCTGTCGACCACGGCGAAGAACGCATCCGGCGCCAGGGTCTTATGGCTGGCCAGCCAGCGCCTGATGATCGCGCGCCGGTCGGGAACCGAGACGTTGTAATAGGGCCGGCCGCTGCCGCCGTAGGAATCGTTTTGCGGCGGCAGGTCGTGGCGGATCGGGCGGGCGGCCTTGCGCAGGTCGGCCAGCAGGGCCGCATGTTCGGGGTGCATGATCTTCCCTCCCGTCAACAAGCCGTGACCATGATTGAACCGCCCTTCGCAAGTGGGTATATGCGCGGGTCCTTTTTCGGCCCCTGGAAGCGGGCCGCTCGTCGCGAAGGTTTTGTCGATGTTGGTGACCATGATGCGAGCCAAGCTGCACCGGGCGACGGTGACGCAGGCCGATCTCGACTACGAGGGCTCCATCGCCATCGACCGCGACCTGCTCGATACCTCCGGCATCTTCGCCCATGAGCAGGTCGACGTGCTCAACATCACCACCGGCGCGCGCTTCACCACCTATGCCATCGAGGCGCCGCGTGGCTCCCGCGTCATCGGCGTCAATGGCGCGGCGGCCCGGCTGGTGCAGCCCGGCGACAAGGTGATCGTGGTCGCTTACGGCCAGATCGACGCCGACGAGGCGCGCAACTACGCGCCGAGCGTGGTCCTGTTGGACGACGACAACCACGTCAAGCACGCGGCGTGAAACGCGCCCTCCTGACCGCCGCCCTCCTGGTCCTGTCGCTGGTCGGCTGCACGCCGAAATCGGCGCCGATCAAGAATCCGAACACGCTCGAAAGCGCCATCGACAAGCAGATGGGCGGCAAGGGCACCTGCGTGATCCTGGCCGACACCCATTCAGGCAGCGTTCTCTATCAGTACAATGACGACAAGGCCTGCAATGCGCCGCTGCCGCCCTGCGCCACCTTCAACATCGTCACCGACCTGATCGGCCTCGACCAGGGCCTGATCACGCCGACCAGCGTGGCCAAATGGGACGGCTCGCCACAGCCGGTGAGGGCCTGGCAGACCGACGCCGACGCCGCCAAGGCCTATAAGGGCCAGATCGACTGGTGGTTTCAGCGTCTGGCCGGCGCCATCGGCCACGATCGCTACGCTTCGTCTTTGGCCAGCTTCGGCTATGGCAACAAGACCGTGGCCGGCCCGCTGCCGCTGTTCTGGCAGGGGCCGCATTCCGGCGGCGGCCTGACCATCTCGACCCGCCAGCAGGTAGATTTCCTGCGCCAGCTCTATACCGGCAAGCTGCCGGTGAAGCCGCAGACGGCGGCCTTCGTCCAGACCCTGATGGTCAACGAGGTTCGCGGCGGCGGCCGCTACACCATCAGCGGCGAGACCGGCTCATGCCCGGCCGACGAAGACGGCGCCAGCAATGTCGGGTGGTGGGTCGGCCGGCTGAAGACCCCCAACCGCGACCTGGTCTTCGCCGCCTCGGTCCAGGCCCCCGACGCCCCGCCAGGCGAAGGGATCGAACAGACCCTGATGGACATCTTCGCCAACGCCGGCCTCTGGCCGCAGAGCTAGGGTCCCGCTAGGCGCCGGGCTCTCCCAGCCGCCGCTCCAGATCGTCCATCCCTTCGACGAACCAGACGTGCTGGCCGCGGTTGGACTCCAGGACGAAGTCCCGCAAGGCCGAGCTCTCGGCCACGCGCGGTGAGATATCGCCGAGGATGGCGACGCGCATGCTGTAGGTAACGAATTTCTGCAGAACCGCCCCGGCGACGCCGGTCCGCAGCCGGAAGAAGTCGTCCCCCAGCCGCTCGGCAGGCAACACGACCAGGTCGGCCTCGTGGCCCCAGGCGGCGCTCAGAAAGTCGGCGACGTCACGGTCGTCCTTGAGCAGCGGACCCTCCGCTTCGAATTCCAGAATGCGCAGTCCGTGTACGATGCGGCAGACGGGCGCCATGAATGGCCCCTATTTCGCCAGCTCGTAGAGGCCGTTGACGTCGATGCGCACGGTGAGCTCGCCGGCGGCGACCGGGGTCTTGGCGACGGCGGCGCGGGCCATCAGCAGCGGCTGCACCGGGCCGGGTTCATAACCGCCGCCCTCGGCGAGGCTGACCAGACGCGACACGCGATAGCCGGTGGCCCCGGCATAGAGCTCGGCCTTGGCGCGCAGCGCCTTCGCCGCGGCCAGGCGGGCCTGGTCTTCCGCGGCGCTGGAATCCTTCAGGCCGAAGCTGATCCCGTTGATCTGGTTGGCCCCCGCCGCTGTCACCGCGTCGACCGCCGGGCCCAGCCGCGACAGGTCCTCGACCACGATGGTCACGTCGTTGGAGGCCTGGTAGCCGGTCAGCTTGGCCGGCTCGTTGGCGGCATAGACATACTGGGCGTTCAGGCTGAGGTTTGATGTCTGGATATCCTTGTCCGGCACGCCGGCGCGGTGCAGGGCCGTCGTGACCGCGGTCATCTGGGCGGCGTTCTCCGCCATCGCCTGTGCGGCCACGGCTGCGGTGGTCTGCACGCCCAGCGTGATGGTCGCCTCGTCGGGGACGACCTTGGTCTCGCCATAGGCCGAGAGGCTGAGCGTGGTGGCGTCGAACATCCGCCCCGTGTCCGGTGCCGACTGGGCGCGGGCGACGACCGCCGTCGAGGCGAACAAGGCGCAGGGGAAGCCCGCGGCGCGCAACACGGTCTTCATCTTGGAGTCTCCCGAGTTGGGGGCCGGATCGGCGCCCGAGCATGACGTGCAACGCCTACAAAGCTCAAGCTGAACGCAGCCTTTAAGCGTCAGACAGCCCGTGGTAACCCGCCCCGTCTCCGGCCAACGGAGGGCCCGTAGCTCAATTGGTTAGAGCCGGCCGCTCATAACGGTCTGGTTGCTGGTTCGAGTCCAGCCGGGCCTACCGATCGGAGTCCGTGGCGGACGTTTCGAAGGGCCGATGGGGGTGATGAGCGGACGTGCGTCAACGCAGCTGGCAAGCCGCTAGTACGCCACCCAGGCGAAGAGGCGGAAGGTGTTGTTGTCGGAAGCGTTACGCCCCGACCCATCATAGTTCGAGCTGGCCCCGTCGAAGCTCGTATAGGCGGTGTACTGTGCGCCGA
>CALAEG010000174.1 GCA_937890965.1 uncultured Caulobacteraceae bacterium
CGAACCTAGAATGACGGTACCAAAAACCGCAGTGTTACCATTACACCATCCCCCAACGGGACGGGCGCACAGGCGTGGACGCCGGGCGCTGGGCGGCCGGGATATCGCATGGCCCTACCCATTGCAACCGCGCCGGAAAGCCGATCGGTCGCGGCTCGCCCGAGGCTCGCTTGCGCGCCCAGGACGCCTCGTCTATAAGCCGCGCCTCGCGTCGGAGCATAGCTCAGCCTGGTAGAGCACCGTCTTCGGGAGGCGGGGGTCGCAGGTTCGAATCCTGCTGCTCCGACCAGTATTCCGCCCCTGTCGATACCCTTTCGCCCATGGCCGACGCGCCATCCGTTGACCGCGCCCGGCGGCGCCCTAGGCTGACTGGCGAATCCCTCGCGGCCAAGGCCTTCCGATGAAGCAGTTTCTCCTCACCATGGCCGGCGTATTCGCCGGTCTCGCCTTGTTTTTCATCGGCATTCCGTTCCTGCTGATCAGCCTGGTGATGAGCGCCACCCACCCGGCCGCGACGCCGGCGGCCAGCGTGCTTTCGCTCGACCTGCGCGGCGGTGTCACCGACCAGGAGCCGGCCACCGTATTCGGCCTCTTCGGCCAGCACTCCATGTCGGTGATGCGCATCGTCCAGACCCTGCATCGCGCGCAGGCCGACGATCGGGTCAAGGCGCTGTTCGTGCGCTTGCCCGACGCCGGCATCGCGCCTGGCGAGGCCGACGAGCTGCGCCTGGCCGTGCGCGCCTTCCATGCCGCCGGCAAGCCGGTCTACGCCTTCAGCCAGGGGCTCTATCCGGTCGGCGTGATCACCTCGACCTATATGCTGGGCGCGGCGGCGGACGAGTTCTGGATGCAGCCCGGCGCGCCCTTTCAGGCGACCGGCCTGGCCAACCAGGGCCTGTTCTTCAAGCGCCTGTTCGACAAGTACGGCGTGAAGGCCGATTTCGAGCAGCGGTATGAATACAAGACCGCGGTCAACGGCTACCTGTACGACGACTATACGCCGGCCCACCGCGAGTCCGACCTGTCCTGGATGGGCTCGGTCTATGACAGCGCCATCGCCGCGGCGGCCTCCGACCGCAAGACCAGCCCGCAAGCGTTGAAGACCCTGATCGAGGCCGGCCCCTATGACGCCGCCGACGCCAAGGCCAAGGGGCTGGTCGACAAGCTGGGCCAGGTGCGCGAGGCCGAGCAGGCCCTGGTCAATCGCGCCGGCAGCGAAGCCAAGCTGATCGACATCGGCGACTATGCCTCGAACGGCGCCGCCTCGGCTATCGGGGCGCCCGTGGTCGCGGTGGTGTCCGCCGAGGGCGACATCGTCACCGGTCCGGGCGGGGCCAGCGTCGGCTCGCAGAACATCGACGCCGACGACGTCGCCGACGCCCTCTATGCGGCGGCGAACGACAAGTCGGTCAAGGCCATCGTGTTCCGCGAATCCTCGCCCGGCGGCTCGGACACGGCGTCCGAGGAGATTCTGGCCGCCGTTCGCGCCGCCAAGGCGATCAAGCCGGTGGTGATCTCCATGGGGACCTATGGCGCCTCGGGCGGCTATTGGATCGCCTCGGAGGCGTCGGCCATCATCGCCGAGCCCACCACGCTCACCGGCTCGATCGGCGTGTTCGGCGGCAAGATCGTGTTCGGCCCCGCCCTGGCCAAGTTCGGCGTCGACATCCGCGACCTGAGCGTCGGCGGCCAATACGCCAATGCCGACAGCCCGACGGCCGAGTTCACGCCGCAGCAGCGGGCGGCTTTCGCGGCGTCCGTCGACCGGGTCTATGCCGGCTTCATCCAGCGCGTCGCCGACGGCCGGCATCTGCCCCCCGACCGGGTGCGCGAGATCGCCAAGGGCCGGGTCTGGACCGGCGCCCAGGCCAAGGACCTCGGCCTGATCGACGAGCTTGGCGGCTTCTACCAGGCGGTGGACAAGGCCAAGGCGCTGGCGGGGCTCGGAACCCAGGAGGTGAGGCTGAAGGCCGTTACCGCTCGTCGATCGCCCTTCGAGGCCATCCAGCATGCCTTCGGCATGGCCGACACCTCGCTGCACACCCTCTCGGCCGCCGCCGAACTGCTCAACGACCCCCGCGCCAGGGGCCTGATCGACCAACTCTCAACCGCCCGCCTGCAAAGCCAGGGCGCCAACCTGCTGGCGCCGGTGCACTTCTAAAACACCGCGGCGCTTGGCGATCAGCGGGCGCCCTTCACGCACAGATACTGCACGCGGTGCCAGTCGGTGAGATTGTCGACCCAGCCGGTGATCCTGGGGTTGACCAGGGCCTTGTTCACGAAGAACGAGATCGGCGCGACGGTGGCGTCGCCCAGCATGATCTCCTCGGCGCGGGCCAGATAGGCGGCGCGGGTCTTGGCGTCGGGCTCGTTGTCGGCCTTGGCCAAGAGGGCGTCGAACACCGGGTTCTTGTAGTCGCCATAGTTCTGCGCCCCGGTCTGCGACTGCTGCAGGCCGAGGAAGCTGGTGGCGTCGTTATAGTCGGCGATCCAAGAGGCGGACCCGACCTCGAAATTGCGCACGCGCAGGTCCTGGTACGCGATCTGGCCCTCCTCCTCGGCCAGGGTTGTCACCACCCCGATCGCCTTCCAGTCGGCCTGCAACGCCGGCGCGACCAGCATCGAGGCCGGCGAATTGGAGTGCTTGTATTCGATCTTCAGCGGATGGCCGGGGCCATAGCCGGCCTGAGCCAGCAAGGCCCGCGCCGCCGCCTGGCGCCGCGCCAGCGGCCAGGTGGTCCAGATCGGAGGGATGATCGGCTGGTAGTTGGCGGTGCCCGGCGGCACGAAGACATAGGCCGGGGTCTCGCCGGCGCGCAGCAGCTTGCCGGTGATGAAGTCGCGGTCGACGCTCATGTCCAGCGCCAGGCGCACGCGCCGGTCGGCCAGGGCAGGCACCTGGGTGTTGAACACCAGATAGGAGACGCCGAGATAGGTGTGGGTGTGCACATAGCCCGGCATCTGGTCGGGCCTTTTCAGGTATGCGACCCGGTTGGATTCGATGTCGGTGTTGAGGTCGAGCTCGCCCCGCCGCACCCGGCGTTCGGCGGCGATCGCGTCGATGGTCGGATAGAGGTTGATCTGGTCGATGCAGACCGACTTGGCGTCCCAGTAGAGCGGGTTCTTCTCCAACGTGATGCGGTCGCCGAGGCGCCAGGAGACCAGCTTGTAGGGCCCGTTGGCGACATAGTGGCCAGGGTCGGTCCAGCGGTCGCCCCACTTTTTCACGGCGTGCTCGGGCAGGGGATACATGGTCTGGTGCTTGGCGATCTCGAGCAGGTAGGGCGCGGGATGCTCCAGCGTCAGTTCCAGGGTGTGGTCGTCGATGGCCCGCGCGCCCAGGGCGGTCAGCGGCAGCTTGCCGGCGTTCACCGGCTCGGCGTTTTTGATGAAGAACAGCAGATAGGCGTATTGCGACGCCGTCGTCGGATCCATCAGCCGGCGCAGGCCAAAGACGAAGTCGTTCGCCGTAACCGGGACCCCGTCGGACCACAGCGCGTGGCGCAGGTGGAAGGTCCAGGTCTTGCCGTCGGGACTGGTCTCCCAACTGGTCGCCATGCCGGGGACGGGGCGGCCCTCCGGGTCGTTCTGGGTCAGGCCGATCAGCATCTCGCCCATCACCCGGTCTTCCCAGGTGCCGGTCGTCTTGGGCGGATCCAGCGATACCGGCTCCGAGCCATTGCCGTATTCCAGGCAGACCGAGCCATGCGGGCAGGGGGCGCGGATCGCCTTTTGCGGCCCGCAGGCGCTGAGCCCGGCCAGCAGGCCAACCGCCAGAAGGAGGCCGAGCGCCTTGCGCATCAGCGGTCCTTCGGGTCGATGGCGTCGCGCAGGCCGTCGCCGATGAAGTTGAAGGCCATGAGCGTCAGCACCATGACCAGGGACGGGAAGATCAAGAGCCAGGGCGCCAAATCCATCTCCTCGGCGCCGTTGGAGATCAGCGTACCCAGCGAGGTCAGCGGCTCCTGCACCCCCATGCCGAGGAAGCTCAGGAAGCTTTCCAGCAGGATGACGCCGGGGATGGTCAGGGTGGCGTAGACCACGACGGGGCCGAGCAGGTTGGGCACGATGTGGCGGCCGATGATGGCGCGGGTCGAGAGGCCCGAGGCGCGGGCCGCCTCGACGAACTCCTTCTGCTTCAGCGACAAGGTCTGGCCCCGCACGATCCGCGACATGGTCAGCCACTCGACGCAGCCGATGGCCAGGAAGATGAGCAGGAAGTGGCGGCCGAAGGTGACCATCAGCAGGATGACGAAGAAGATGAAGGGCAGGGTGTAGAGTACATCGACGAAGCGCATCATCAGCTCGTCCACCGCCCCGCCCAGGAAGCCGGCCGTCGCGCCCCAGGTGACGCCGATCACCAGCGAGACGGCCGTCGCCACCACGCCGATAGCCAGGGAGACGCGCAGGCCGACCAGCAGACGCGCCAAAAGGTCCCGGCCCAGCGAATCGGTGCCCAACAGGTGCCCATTGGTCAGGGGCGGGTCCCAGACGTCGTTCTTGTTGATGGTGTCGTAGTGGTCGGGGGTCAGGTAGGGCCCGACGATGGCCGCCAGCAGGAAGAGGCCGAGCAGGATCATGCTGGCCACCGCGGCGCGGTTGCGGAAGAGACGGCGCCGCGCATCGTCCCACAGGCTGCGGCCCTTGGCGGCCGCCTGCTCCATGGTGCGGCTGTCGCGCCGCAGATTGGGCGCCAGCACGCTCATGACAGGCGCACCCGCGGATCGAGCACCGCCAGCAGCATGTCGCCGGCCAGGTTCAGCGCGATGATCAGGCTGGCGTAGAGGATCAGCACCCCCATCACCAGCGTGTAGTCGCGCTGCAGGGCGCCGAGCACGAAGCTCTTGCCCAGGCCCGGCAGGTTGAAGATCTTCTCCACCACCAGCGAGCCGGTGATCAGGCCGGCGCAAGCGGGCCCGAGATAGCTGACCAGCGGCACGATGGCCGCGCGCAGGGCATGGCGGAACACCACCGTGGGCTCCGACAGGCCCTTGGCGCGGGCGGTGCGGATATAGTTGGAATGCAGCACCTCGATCATGCCGGCGCGGGTCAGGCGCGAAATGATGGCGATCTGCGGCAATGCCAGCACCACCACGGGCAAGACCAGGCTGATCGGCCCGTTCAGCCCCCCGGTGGGCACCCAGCCCAGGTTGGAGGCGAACACCTGGCGGAGCAGGGGCGCCGCGACAAAGGAGGGGATACAGACCCCAAGGATGGCGATCCCCATCACCGAATAGTCGAGGCTGTGATTCTGTCGGAGAGCCGCCAGCACCCCCAGGGTCAGGCCGACCAGACTGGCCAGGATGAGGGCGGAAAGGCCGATGGTCAGGCTGGTGGGGAAACCCTCGCGCACGATCTCCAGGACGCTCTTGTCCTGATACTTCAGGGAGGGTCCGAAATCGCCGTGGGCGACCCCGGCCAGATAGCTGACATATTGCACGCCCAGCGGCCGGTTCATGCCGAACTTGGCCTCGACGTGGGCCAGAATCTCCGGCGGCAGCTTGCGCGACATCTCGAACGGACTGCCAGGCGCCGCGCGCATCATAAAGAAGGCGGCGGTGATGACCAGGAACAGCGTCGGGATGGCGACGAGCAGCCTGCGAAGAAGAAACCGAAACATGGAAAGCCCGCCTGGCCGGGTGATTAAGCCGCCGGCGCGGTTGCGAAACTTTCACCCACGACCGATGTTGTCAAACGGCCGGTTTTCGCAAGGCACGGAGGACGTCGATGGCTGAATTTCGCAGGGTGACCGAGGACTTCTCCGTCGCGCCGCAGATCGATCTGGCGGACCTGCCGCGCGCGGCCGAGGCCGGGTTCAAGCTGGTCATCAACAACCGCCCCGACGGCGAGGCGCCGGGCCAGCCGACCAGCGCCGAGGTCGAGGCCGCGGCCAGGGCGGCCGGCCTGGACTATGCCTTCATCCCCGTCCGCGGCGGCCCGACGCCCGAACAGGTGGAACAGGAAAACGCCGTCATCGCGGAGGCCCCGGGCCCAATCCTGGCCTTCTGCCGCTCCGGCACGCGATCGATCATCACCTGGTCGCTTGGCCAGGCCGAGACCGGTAAGATCCCCCGCGAAGAGCTCATCGACCTCGGCGCCGACGCCGGCTACGACCTGTCGGGCGTGCTGGGGTAGGCCGCTGCCCTATCGGCCGATCGCGAAAACGCCGGCCGGCGCGGCCCGCGGGGTGTCCGCGGCGCTCACCGCTAGCTGCGCCGCCATCAGGCACAACACCGCCGCCGCGATCCGCTGCAGCCGTTTTGATACAAAGTTCGCCATGTCCTAGAAGCCCGCGCGCTTATAAAAGCCAGTCAGGCGCGGCGACCCGCAAGAGACGCGCCGCCAATTTCGGGAGAGGCCGCATGATCCCCTATGTCCGCGACATCAAGTTCGAATACGGGGTGGTCGATCAGGTCTCGCCGCTGATCCGGCGGGTGGTGGCGAACAATCCGAGCCCATTCACCTATCTGGGCACCGGCACCTACATCGTGGGCAAGGGCGAGGTTGCGGTGATCGATCCCGGCCCCGACCTGCCGGAGCATCTGCAGGCGATCCTGGACGCGATCAGCGGCGAGACCGTCACCCACATCCTGGTCACCCACCACCATTCCGACCACTCGCCGCTGGCCAGGGCGCTGAAGGAAAAGACCGGCGCGACCATCTATGGCTGCGCGGTCAAGGCGCCGGTGGTGGACGACGCGGTGAGGCTGGAGGCCGGCTACGACCAGTTCACCCCGGACGTCTCGGTCTGCGGCGGTGGCGCGAGCTTTTCAGGCCCCGGCTGGACGCTGGAGGCCATCGCCACGCCGGGCCACACCTCCAATCACATCTGCTACGCGCTGAAAGAGGAGAACGCGCTCTTCTCCGGCGACCACATCATGGGCTGGTCGACCACGGTGGTGACGCCGCCAGACGGCAATATGGGCGCCTATCTGGCCAGCCTTGATCTGGTCAAGGCGCGGAACTTCACCACGCTCTGGCCCACCCACGGCCCCCCGATCACCGACGTCGCCCCCTTCATCACCGAGTATAAGGCCCACCGCCTCGACCGCGAACGCCAGATCCTGGCCCAGCTGGCCGCCGGCGAGAGCAAGATCCGCGAAATGGTCCCGAAGATGTACGTCGGCGTCGACGCGCGGCTCTATCCGGCGGCGTCCCACTCCGTGCTGGCGCACGTGATCGAGCTGGTGAAGTCGGGCCGGGTGAAGACGACGGGCGCTCCGGGCATCGAGAGCGAGTATCGGCTGGCGTGACGACGCGCTTAGGTCGTGCGGATCGGCAGAAGCCTGCTGGCGCTTGTTGCTGGAATGGCGGAGGATAGCGGCCTTCGCATGTCTCGCGCCTCGGCGGGGACGTAAATCCAGGGGAAACAAGACCCATGACTTCGGAAACGCTTCGTAAGATTCTCATTGCCGGCGCTGCTGTCGCCGCGCTTTCGGTCGTCGCCTGTGGAAAGAGCCCGCAGCAGAACGCCGCCGATGCCGCCAATACGGCCAACGCCGAGGCCGCCAGCGCCATGGCCGCCGCCAACAGCGCCGCCGCCGCCGCGAACGCCAATGCCGCCAGCGCCATATCCCAGGCCAATAGCGCCGCAGCCGCCAACGCCAATGCCGCAGCCGCCAACGCCAATGCCGCCGCCGCTGCCGCCATGAGCGCGGCCGCGCCGTCCAACAAGTAGCCTGCGCCTTAAGGCCCCGCTCGATGCCACGCATCGGGCGGGCGCCATATTACTGCGCGGGCACCGCCGCCGCTGTCGGGAGCACGTAGCCCTCCATCCGTTGGCGGATCAGTTTCTTGTCGATCTTGCCGGTCGCGCCGAGCGGGATTTCCTCGACGAAGACCACATCGTCCGGCATCCACCATTTGGCGATCTTGCCGTCCAGGAAGGCCAGGAATTCCTCGCGCGTCGCGGTCTCGCCCTCGTTCAGCTTGACCAGCAGCAGCGGGCGCTCCTCCCACTTCGGGTGATGCACGCCGATCACCGCCGCCAGGGTGGCCTTCGGGTGGCCGGCGGCGATGTTTTCGATCTCGATGGAGCTGATCCACTCGCCGCCGGACTTGATGACGTCCTTGGCGCGGTCGGTGATCTGCATGTAGCCGAGCTCGTCGATGGTGGCGACGTCGCCGGTGTCGAAATAGCCCTCATCGTCGAGGATATTGCCGCCCTCGCCGCGGAAATAGGCGCCGACCACGAAGGGCCCGCGCACCTTCAACCGCCCGAAGGTCGTTCCGTCGTGCGGCAATAGATTGCCGTCATCGTCGGTCAGCTTCAGCTCGATCCCGGCCGGAGGGCGGCCCTGTTTCAGGCTGTAGTACAGGCGCTCATCGGGTTCCATGGCGGCGACGGCGGCGTTGGGGCTGGACAGCGTGCCCAGCGGCGAGGTTTCGGTCATGCCCCAGGCGTGCACCACCTCGACGCCGTAATCGTCGCGGAAGGCGCGGACCAGGGCTTCCGGAACGGCCGAGCCGCCGATCACCACCCGCTTGAGCTTGGAGGGTCTGAGGCTATTGGCGCGCATGTGCTGCAGCAGCATCTGCCAGACCGTGGGCACGGCGGCGGAGAAGGTGACGTGCTCGGTCTCCAGAAGCTCGAAGATCGACGCCCCGTCCATCTTGGCGCCGGGCAGGACCAGCTTGGCGCCGGCGGCCGGGGCCGAGAAGGTCAGGCCCCAGGCGTTGGCGTGATACATGGGCACGACGGCGAGGATACTGTCGCGGCTGGACAGGCCCATGGCGTCGGCCTGCAGGCTGACCAGGGTGTGCAGGAAGGTCGAGCGGTGCTCGTACAGCACCCCCTTCGGATTGCCCGTGGTGCCCGAGGTGTAGCAGAGGGCGGCGGCCGTCCGCTCGTCGAACTCGCCCCAGACCACGTCCGGCGAGTGCTGCTCGACCAGGGTCTCGAAGCACAACGCGCCCGGATAGGTCGCCTCGACCATGTGGTCGCGATCGGTCATCACGATGATCTTTTCCACCTTGGGCAGGCGCTCGCGATGCTCCCAGAGGATGGGCAGGAAGGGCAGGTCGACGAAGATGATGCGGTCTTCGGCGTGGTTCATGATGTAGCAGAGCTGGTCGGCGAACAGCCGCGGGTTCAGCGTGTGGCAGACCGCGCCGATGCCCATGATGGCGTACCAGGCCTCGATATGGCGGCCGGTGTTCCAGGCCAGCGTGCCGACCCGGTCGCCATTGCTGACCCCCAGCGCCAGCAGCGCATTCGACAGCCGCTTGGCGCGCTCGTGGATGGCGCCATAGGTGGTGCGGACGATCGGCCCCTCAAGGGAGCGGGAGACCACCTCGCGGTCGCCGTGCCAGTTGTTGGCATGGTCGAGGATCTTGTCGACCGTCAGCGGCCAGGTCTGCATCAAGCCCTGCATGGTGCTTCCTCAATAGGTGCGGGGGCGCCTCGGCGCCTCTCATTGCCGTATTTATCGCTCATATCCGCTCAGGGATAAAGCCGCGCCACCGACCACGTGGCGTTGGCCGCCGTGCGCGAAAAGGCCAGGCGCTCGTGCAACCGAAACGGCCGGTCGCGCCAGAACTCGATGGATTGCGGCAGGACGCGGTAGCCGGACCAGTGCGGCGGCCTGGGCACCTTGCCGATGCCGAACTTCAGGCCGAACTCGGCCACGCGCCGCTCCAGCGCCAGCCTGTCGGGCAGGGGGCGGGACTGGTCCGAGGCCCAGGCGCCGATCTGGCTGCCGCGCGGCCGGCTGGCGAAATAGGCTTCAGCCTCTTCAGGCGTCACCGCTTCGACCGGGCCGCGCACCCGCACCTGCCGGCGCAGCGACTTCCAGTGAAACAGCAGGGCGGCCTTCGGCGCGGCGCCCAGCTCGACGCCCTTGGCGCTTAGGGTGTTGGTGTAGAAGACGAAGCCGCGCGCATCGACGCCCTTGAGCAGCACCATGCGCACATCCGGCAGGCCGTCCGCATCGACCGTGGCCAGCGCCATGGCGTTGGGATCGTTCGGCTCGGCCTTTTTGGCCTCCTGCATCCAGTCGCCGAACAGCGCGAACGGCTCGCCGCCGTCGGGCAGCGGCGGTTCTTTCGCGGCGGCGGCGAAGAACTCATCGTTGCTCGCCGCAGGAGGGGTCTTGGTCGCCATGGCCACGGATATAGCGTGGCCAGAGGCTACTTGCCCACAAACACCGGTTTGCGCTTCTCGAAGAAGGCCTTGCGGGCCTCCTTGGCGTCGTCGCTGGCGAAGGCGATGCGGATATTGCCGACCTCGTAGCGCAGTTGCTGCTCCATGTCGGTAGACTCAAGCGACTTCACCATGCCGCGTTTCAGCAGGCGCAGCGTGATCGGCGACCAGGCGCAGAGTTCCTGGCAATAGGCGGCCAGCCGTTCGGTGAACTGGGCGTCGTCGACAACCTCGCCGGCCATGCCCCATTCCACCGCCTCGGTCCCGGAGGCGGTGCGGTTTTCCATCATGAAGCGCATGGCGCGCTCGTAGCCCATGGCCTGGGGCAGGGTGATGGTCAGGCCGGCGTCGGGTGAGCCGCCGATGCGGGTATAGCCGGCCATCAGCCGCGCGCTTTTCGCTACCAGCCGCACGTCCGTCGCCATGGCCAGGCCAAGGCCCGCGCCCACCGCCACGCCGTTGATGCCGCCGACCACCGGCTTGTCGCAGCGCTTGCGGATGGCCAGCAGGAACTGGCCGACCCAGGAGATGTCGTCCAGCTGCGCCGACTGCGGCGTGTAGGGATGGAAGCGCTCGCCGCCCGACAGGTCCAGTCCGGCGCAGAAGCTGTCGCCGCTGCCGGTAATGGCCACCACCCAGACGTCGTCGACCTTGGCGGCGTCCTCGACCGCGGCGACCACGCCCCAGGCCAGCTCGTTGGACAGCGCGTTCTTCTTGTCCGGCCGGTTGAGCGTGATGGTCCTGACATGGCCCTTATCGGCGACTTTCACGACGTCGGTCATTTGTGCGTTCCTCCCCTGGCGACGGCTCAGCCGTCATCTTGCACGATCAGAGCCCCGGCGTCGAAGCCGGCCCGTCCGTTTCCGCGCCCAATATGGCGTCGATCGGCTATGAACGATACCGGAGGGGCCGCCATGCCACCGGACGCAAACGACATCGAGATCAGGCTGGCGAGCGAGGCGGAACGACCGCTGATCGAGGCCATGTTCCAATACTACGTCTACGATTTTTCGGAGATGGGGCCGCCCGACAGCGACGATTTCGACCTGGGGTCGGCCGCGACCTTCGGACGCTACGACCATATGGAGGCCTATTGGCGCGAGGCCTCGCGCATCCCGCTGCTGATCCGCTGGCGCGGAAAGCTTGCCGGGTTCGCCCTCGTCAATGACTACGCGCACTCAGGCCTGCCGGTGGACCGCAACATGGGTGAGTTCTTCGTCATGCGGAAATACCGCCGCGCCGGTGTGGCCAGCGCTGCGGTCCGCGAGATCCTGACCCGCTATCCCGGTCGCTGGGAGGCCGCGATCATGGCGCGCAACAAAGCCGCCCAGGCCTTCTGGCCGCGCGCGGTCGCGGCGACTCCCGGCGTGCGTGACCTGGCCACGCTACAGGGCGACGGCGTCGAATGGACCGGCCCGATCCTCCGCTTCACCGTCGGGGCCTGAGCGCTCAGCCCGGCGGTGCGACCATCAGCCGGCCGACCATGCCGTGGCGCTCGATCAAGCGGGCGACTAACCCTGAGGCCTTCGCCTCCTCGACGAAGCCGTGCAGGAAGGCCGCGCCGGCCGCGTTTTCCCGCCGGGTCCCCACGGCCTGCTGCACGGCGGTGAACCGGCCGTCGAGGATGCGGGCGCCGGGCAGGCGCTCGATCTCGGCCCGCAGGCCCGGCCGCAGGGCGGCCAACACGTCGGCCTGCCTGTCCGTGAGCAGCTTCGTCGCGCCGTCAGCGGAGTTCGAGCGCACGAGGGTGGCGTGGACGATGTTGCGTTCGAGCCAGAGGTCGTAGGCGCTCTTGGCCAGCACCGCGATGCGCACGCCCGGCTGGTCGACATCGGCGAGGCTCGCCAGCGGCGACCCGGCCGGCGCCAGATAGGTCGCTTCGATCTCCACATAGGCGGGACTGAAGGCGATCATCCGCGCCCGCGCCGGCTCGGCGCCGATCAGGCCGATGTCCCAGACCCCATCTTCGGCCGCATCGGCCAGCGTATTCGGCCGAGCGAAGGGCACGTAGTGGACACTTACGCCCAACTGCGCGGCGATCTCGCGCGCCATGTCCGGCGCGACGCCGATGGGATCGCCGGCCCGGTCCTTGCCGGTGACCAGCAGGAAGTTACCCATATTGATCGCAGCGCGCAGGACTCCGTTCGGCGCGAGCTCGGTCGCGGCTTGCGATGGCATGACGCCCCCCATCAGCCCTTGACCGCCAGGCAGAGGAGCCAGGTGCGCGGCACGCCGTCATAGCCGCCGCCAGGCATCTCGGTCATGGTCAGTTCGGACCAGCGGCCGCCTTCCGCATAGGCCGCATCCAACCCCTCTCGCGAG
>CALAEG010000175.1 GCA_937890965.1 uncultured Caulobacteraceae bacterium
GCTCATGGGCGGCGACATCGAGGCCAAAAGGCTCGCCGGCGAAGGCGCGACCTTCACCGTGCGTCTGCCGTTGGCGAAGCTGACCGCGGGCTCGCTCAAGCCGCTCGAGCCGGTGTCCGCGGTCAGGCCGAGGCTGGATGAGGCCACGGCGCCGCTGCGCGTGCTGGCGGCGGAGGACAACGCCGTCAACCAGTTGGTGCTGAGGACCCTGCTGCAGCAGGCGGGCCTCGATCTTATGGTGGTCTCGGACGGCGTCGCGGCCGTGGCTGCCTGGGAAGCCGGCGTGTGGGACGTCATCCTGATGGACGTCCAGATGCCCGACATGGATGGACCGACGGCGACGCGGCGAATCCGGGCCCGCGAGGCCGAGACCGGCCGCCCCCGCACGCCGATCGTCGCCCTGACCGCCAACGCCATGGCGCACCAGGTGGCGGAATATGTCGAGGCCGGCATGGATGGCTTTGTCGCAAAACCGATCGAGGTCAGCCGCCTGTTCGCCGCCATCGAGGCCGCATTGGCCCCGCCTGCCGACAAGCCCGCCGACGAACCCGAAGCGGTGCATGCCTGACGAACCCACCGGACTCGCCACGAAGGTGACGCGCCATCAGAGCGCCGCTATTCTCCGGTGAAGTTGAGTGGGGAGTTTACCAAGACCATGTCGCGCCGCGCCGCTCTGATCGTCCTTTCCGCTCTGACCCTGGCCGCCTGCGGCACCACGCGCGGGCCGAGCTATCCGGCGGCGCCACCAATCGCCGAACCCCCACCGCCGCCCGCTCCCGGCGCTATCGAGGGTCACGGCGCCTTCCGGCTGGCCGATGGACGCGCCAGCTGCGCCGGCTTCTCCGTCGCCCTGATGCCCGACCGGCCGCGCTATCGCGCCCGCTTCCAGGCCCTCTATGGCTCGGTCGGGCGGGTGATGGAGCCGGTCGCCGAGGTCAAGGCGCGCTCGGCCAAGCTGCCCGCCAGCCCCGACACCGCCCCGATCGCCGCGGCCTCCTGCGACGCGCGCGGCGAGTTCGCCTTTCCGAGCGTGGTCTCCGATCGCTATTTCCTGATCATGCACGTCAAGGTCAAACCGGCCCAGATCGGCCATGACGACTATGTGCTGTTGCAGCCGGTCAACGTGCAGCCGGGCCAGACCACGGTGGTCACGCTGGCGCCGTGATCGCGGTCACCGACGATATCGCGCTTGAGGAGCGCGAGCTGGAGGAGCGGTTCATCCTGGCCTCCGGGCCAGGCGGCCAGAACGTCAACAAGACCTCGAGCGCGGTGCAGCTGCGCTTCGACGCCCGCGGCTCGCCCAGCCTGCCCAACGATGTCAGCGCGAGGCTGCAACGGCTGGCCGGCAGCCGGCTGACCGGCGACGGCGTCATCGTGATCACCGCCGCGCGCTTTTCCAGCCAGGAGCGCAACCGCGCCGACGCGCGCGAACGGCTGGTCGAGCTGATCCAGCGCGCGGCGGTGCGGCCGGTGGCGCGCAAACGCACCAAGCCGACCTATGCCTCGAAACTCCAGCGGCTGGACTCAAAGACCCGGCGCGGCGAGATCAAGAGCCGGCGCGGCAAGCCGGGCGTCCACGACTAGCCATCATCCACCGGCGCCGCTAGCTTCGCGGCGCCCGCGAGCGGCGGATCTCGGAGAGCTTTGCGATGAAGATTTCGGTCTTGGCCATTACGGCGGCGACCCTGGTGCTGGCTGGTTGCGGACAGAATTCGTCGCAGTCGGACCAGGCGGCCGCGCCCCCCGCCCCGCCAGCCCAGGCGACGCCGGATCAGGTCAAGACGCTGCTGGCGGCCCTGCCGGCCCCGTACAGCACCGGCGACGTCGTCAACGGCAAGGCCAAATTCACCCAGTGCGCCGCCTGCCACACCACCGTCCAGGGCGGCCCGAACCTGACGGGTCCGAACCTCTACGGCATCCTTGGCCGCAAGGCGGGAAGCCTGGACGGCTTCGCCTATTCCGATGCGCTGAAGGCGGCGGGCTGGACCTGGGACGCCCCGCGTATCGACGCCTGGATCACCAATCCGCACGCGGTGCTGGCAAGCACCAAGATGTCCTTCGTGGGCATGAAGGATCCGAAGGACCGCGCGGACGTGATCGCCTATCTGGCGGTGGCGACCAATCCGTTGCCGAAATAGGCGTCTGGCTTAAGCGTCGTAGCCGGGCAGTTCGCGGTCGAGACGGCGCAGGCAGGCGGGCCAGAGCAGATTGCCCATGCCGGTATTGACGCGGTCTTCTTTCGGCGCGGTGCGGGCGCCGCCTTGGCCGGCGACCTTTTCCTGGGCCGCTTCGGGCGCGATCAGCACCCTGTCGCGACCGGCCGACAGCGCCATCACCTGCTGGGCGCAGGCGCGCTCCAGGAAGAACATGGCGTTCCAGGCCGCCGCCGCGGTGCGGCCCACCGCCAGCGTGCCGTGGTTGCGCAGCAGCATGACCGACTTGTCGCCAAGGTCGTGGACCAGGCGCTCGCGCTCATCGAGGTCGAGCGCGATGCCCTCATAGTCGTGATAGGCGAGCCGTGGCAGGGTGACCAAGGCATGCTGGGTGAGCGGCAAGAGGCCCTCGGCCTGGGCGGAGACGGCGACGCCCTGGTCGGTGTGCACGTGAATCACGTACTGGGCGTCCTCGCGCGCGGCGTGGATGGCCGAGTGGATGGTGAAACCCGCCGGATTGATGAAATAGGGCGTGTCCTGGAGGATGTTGCCGTCAAGGTCGATCTTCACCAGCGACGAGGCGGTGATCTCCTCGAAGAAATAGCCGTACGGATTGATCAGGAACTGGTGCTCAGGCCCTGGAATCCGGGCGGAAATGTGGGTGTAGATCAGGTCGTCCCAGCCTTCGCGCGCCACAAGGCGATAGAGGGCGGCGAGATCGACGCGGACCTGCCATTCTTCCTCGCTGACCTTGCCTTTTAGCGAGCTGACGCCACCGATTGATCCATCCGCCACGGCGGTCTCCTTCCCGAACTGTTCTGGGCCCGAGAGTCGCGCCGACCGACCCTTGCGTCAAGCATTCAGCGTCCTTTGCCGACGGCGGCGCGCGCGCCTAGTTGGTCGCCAGGATCATGTTGCGCACCAGCGGATAGATCTGGTTGGCCCACTTGCGGCCGCTGAACACGCCGTAGTGGCCGACGCCCGGCTGCAGGTGGTGGCGCTTGCGGTTGGCGAAGATGCCGCTGCACAGGGCGTGCGCCGCCACCGTCTGGCCGACCGAGCAGATGTCGTCGCGCTCGCCCTCGACCGTAAACAGCGCCGTGCGGCGGATGGCGGCGGGATCGACCTTGCGGTTGCGCCAGACCAGTTCGCCCTTGGGCAGCAGATGCTCCTGGAACACCCGGCTGACGGTCTCCAGATAGAATTCCGCGGTCAGGTCCAGCACGGTGAAATACTCGTCGTAGAAGGCCTTGGCGGTCTCAGCCTCCAGTGTTCGGCCGGCGGCCAGATGGCTGAACATGTCGACATGGGCGTGCGCGTGGCGATCGACATTCATCAGCATGAAGGCGGTCAGCTGCACGAAACCCGGATAGACGCGGCGCCCGGCGCCCGGATATCGCCGCGGCACCGTCGAGATCAGCTGGCTCTCGAACCACTCGATCGAGTGGCTGGTGGCCAGTTCGTTGACCTTGGTCGGGTTGATCCGGGTGTCCACCGGCCCGGCCATCAGGGTCATGCTGAGCGGGGTGGCAGGATTGTCGTCCTCGGCCATGATCGCCACCGCCGCCAGCGCGTGGGCGCAGGGCTGGCAGACCGAGATCATGTGCGCGCCAGGCCCGATGGCTTCGAGATAGGCGATAATGTGGGCGACATAGTCGTCGAAGCCGAAGGTCCCGTCGGCCAGGGGTGCGTCGCGGGCATTGCGCCAATCGGTGATGTAGACGTCGTTCTCCGGCAACAGGGTCTCGACCGTGCCGCGCAGCAGGGTGGCGAAGTGGCCGGAGAGCGGCGCGACCAGCAGCACGCGCGGCTGGTCGGGATCGGTCGCCTTGCGGAACCGCACCAGGTCGCCGAAAGCGTCGCCGACCACGGTCTCCTCGGTCACCGGCACGTCCTCGGCGCCGATGCGCACGCTTTTGAAGCCATAGTCCCGGCGGTGGTGAGTGAGGCCGGCGCGGGCCAGCATCTCCCAGCCCGCCGAGAGATGCGCCAGCGGCGGCACGTCGCGGAACCAGGGCGGTCCCAGGTCCAGGGCTGCATTGGCCCATTCCGCCGCCATCCGCGCCGGCGCCAGCAAATCCGTCTGGGCCTGAAAGGCTCGATAGCGCATGCGCCCTCGTGGTTCGCCGACCGGAACGGCCCTGGCTTTTCATGCGCCAAATCCCGGACCGGGAGTCGCCGCCTGAACGGATTTGGCGGATGCAAGGGCCGGGCAAGAGGAGCGGGCGCGCTATCGCGGGCGCCATGGGCGCATTGGCGCCCAAAATTCAGCCAATCGGCGCGGCGGCCAGCGCCCCTGGACGCGGGGTTGGACCTCGGCCGGCGATCGGCTCTACGCCAGACACTGAAGACCGCCAGCCGAAGAGATCGAGAAAACCGTGGCCCTGGCCTCGCTCACCATCAGCAGCCGCAACTATTCCTCCTGGTCGATGCGCGGCTGGCTGCTCTGCAAGTTCGCCGGGCTGGAATTCGACACGGTGATGCTGACGCTCGACGACGCCTCGGCGCGGGCGGAGCTTCTGCTGCTGTCGCCATCCTTCCTGACGCCCTGCCTGACCTATGAGGGGATCAAGGTCTGGGACACCCTGGCCATCGCCGAATTCCTCAACGAGGTGCTGCCCGAGGCCGGGCTCCTGCCAGCCGACCGGGGCGAGCGCGCGCTTTGCCGGGCGATCTGCGGCGAGATGCATTCCGGTTTCGCCAACCTGCGCGCCGCCCTGCCGATGAACCTCAGGGCCAGCCATCCGGGCTTCAAGGTCTGGGCCGGAGCGCAGTCGGATGTCGACCGCATCGCCGCCATCTGGCGCGAGCGGCTGGCCGCCTCGGCCGGGCCCTTCCTGTTCGGCGAACCGACCGTGGCCGACGCCATGTACGCCCCGGTCTGCACCCGGTTCGCCATCTACGACGTGAAGCTCGATTCAGCCTGCGCCGGCTATCGCGATCGCATCCTGGCCCTGCCCTATATGCGCGAATGGACCGACGCCGCGCTGCTGGAACCCGAAGAGGTCGAGGAGCTGGACGTCGAGTTCTAGCTCTCCCGCAGGAAATTCACCGGGCGGGCATCGCCCTCCGGCCGCACTTCGCGCCGGGTGATGATGTCGGGGCCCAGGGCTTCCAGCCGCGCGATCTCCTCCGGGGTCCGCTCCCGCAGGAGCTGGGCCTTGGCGGCGATGAAGAATTTTATCAGCCGCATGTCCGGCGAACAGTCGAAGGGGTCGCCGACCAGGCCCTGGTCGCAGGTCAGGGCATCGCCCGCGCCCAGGCGGACCACCTCGCCATCGCCGCGCGGAAAGCTGGCCGATCCCTTGGCCATGAACAGGATGTCGACTCCGCCGGTTTCGCCCGGCGCCGCGATCCGGACCTCGGGGCCCGCGGACGAGGATGCCGGACGGATGATCCAGGTCGCGACCAGGCCCCCGGTCGGTTCCCAGGTTCCGGCGTCGCGGGCCTCGAGATCCGCGCGCGCCGCCACCGGACGATAGGCGGCGTCGGGAGCGCCCGCGTCCTGGATGAAAAACCGCGCGCCGGCCGCGTGATAGGGGTGGTCCCAGGCCGTGCGCTGATCGGCTTCGCTGACCGCCCCCGGCGGCACGATCTCCACATTGGCGAAGGATCGCGGCACGAACAGTTCGAGAAACCCGAACGACTGGGCGGCCGCGTCGGCCGACGGATCGACCGATATCGGCGTCTTGCGGTTGTCCGCGTCCGAGCCCGCGGCAAAGCTATAGGAGAACTGGTCGTGGATGGTGCCGCCGTGCTGGGCGATGACCACACCCGGAACCGCTTCGGTGACCACGCCGTCATAGGAGAAGGCGCCGCGCCCGGAGGTCGGGATGACGATATGGGCATGGGCGAAATGGGCGTGGATGCCGGTTCGTCCGGCCGCCTCGGTTCCTGCGAAACTCACTACATGCTGGAAGTGGGCCAGGCCGGCGGTCGCCTCGTCCGATCCCAGGTTCTTGTAGCCGGCCCAGGCGCGAAACTCGCCGAGTTCGTAGTCGGCCTCGTCGGCGCGCTGGAGGTCGAAGATCGGCCCTTCGGGCAGGCTCAATCGCCGGCCGATGATCGGAACCGTCGCATCCGCCACGAATGTGCGATCCTGTATCGCCATCAGGGCTCCATGGGTCGTCGTCCCAACAGATGCGCCAAGCCGGGCGTCTGGGGAAGGCCAGCCTGTGTCGTCGGACGCGCGAGCGCCGCAAATGGTCGCCGGACAGGCGCCGCGACGCAAAAACGGGCGCTGGGACCTGACCCTCGAGCTGACTTCGCGGCGGATTTGGCCGGCGCCAATGTCTGGTCGCGCCTATGTTAGCTATGTTTTCACGACCATACCCCAGTTTGGGCAGCCATGGCCGGAGGTGAAGCGTGAGCGCCGTTCAAACGGCTAAGGAGCTGAAGGAGCTCGCCCGGAGCCGGTCGCCCGCCGATCGTGAGCGGCTGATGCTGGCCATTGTCGATCTGTGCGGCCAGCCGAACGACGCGGTGCGCTCGCCGGCGATCCAGGCCCTGCTGGGCTCGATCTTCACCGACCTGGTCACCGACGCCGAGCAGGACATCCGCCGCATCCTGGCCGAAAAGCTCTCCATCGCCGACTGGCCGCCGCCGGCCCTGGTCAATCTGCTGGCCATGGACGAGATCGAGATCGCGCGCCCTGTGATCGCACGCAGCCCAGTGCTGCGCGACGCCGACTTGGTGCGGCTCCTGACCGAGGGCGCCGTCGACCATCAGATCGAGGTGGCCAAACGGCCGCTGATCGGGCCGCCGGTGGTCGAGACCATATTGGACCAGGCCCAGCCGGCGGTGATGATCGCGCTGGCCGGCAACGACACCGCCGACGTCTCGCCAGACGCCATGCGCCGCATGGTCGAGGCCTCGCGGGACGTGGCCGGCATGCGCTCGCCCCTGGCGCGTCACCCGCGACTGGGCAGCGAGATGGCCGAACGGCTTTACGCCTGGGTCGGTCAATCGCTGCGCTCGGCCATCGTCACCCGCTTCCGCGTCGACGTCGAGGCGCTGGACCGGGCGCTGGCCGAGTCGGTCAATGAGGCGCGCGATGCGCCCTTCCACGACCCTGCCCCGCGCAACAGCATCGCCGACGCCGAGCAGGAGGAGATGGAGCGCCGGCTGATCAGCAAGCTGCACGACGCCGGCCAGCTGCGGCCGAGCTATCTGCTGCGGGCGCTGCGCGAACAGCGGCTGTCGCTGTTCGCCTCGGCCCTGGCCACGCTGGGCGGTTTCCCGATCCATGCGGTGACCCAGGCGCTGGACGCCGACCGGCCGGAGACGCTGGCCCTGGCTTGCGCGGCGGTCGGGCTGGACCGGGGCGCCTTCTCAACCCTGCTGGCCCTGGTGCGCGAGCTGAACAAGGGCCGGCCCGGTGGCGACGCCAACCAGGCCAGGCGCGTCTTCGACGCCTTTGGGCCCGAACAGACGGCCAAGGCCAAGGCCGCCTTCGCCAAGGCGGCCGCGACCGTTTGACAAGACCCTCGCCGCGCGGCTTGGTCTGCGCCGTATGACCAAACCCGCCCCCGCCATCGAACGCCTCGCCTTCACGGCCAGCGGCCGACCCGACGCCCAGGCCGTGCGCGCGAGGCTGGCCGCCCGCTATGGCGATGTCCCTGTTGGTGAGGCGCAGGTGATCGTGGCCCTCGGCGGCGACGGCTTCATGCTGGAGACCCTGCACCGCAATCTTGGCCACTCGACCCCGATCTACGGCATGAACCAGGGCTCGGTCGGCTTCCTGATGAACGACTACAGCGAAGACCGCTTGCTGGAGCGCATCAACGCCGCCGAGCGGTCGGTGATCCATCCGCTGGTGATGACCGCGATCGACGCCCACGGCGAACCCAGCGAGGCGCTGGCGATCAACGAGGTGTCGCTGCTGCGCCAGACCGGCCAGACCGCCAAGCTCAGAATCTCCATCGACAACAAGGTTCGCCTGGCCGAGCTGTTCTGTGACGGCGCCATGGTCGCCACGCCCGCGGGATCCACGGCGTATAATCTGTCCGCACACGGACCGATCATTCCACTCGACGGTCGCGTGCTGGCCCTGACGCCGATCAGCGCCTTTCGCCCGCGGGGCTGGCGCGGCGCGCTCTTGAAGCACGACGCCAAGGTCCGCTTCGAGATCCTCGAGCCCGACAAGCGGCCAGTCAGCGCCGTCGCCGACAATTTCGAGGTGCGCGACGTGGTCGAGGTCAACGTCTCCGAAGACCGGGAAACCCGGCTGCACATGCTGTTCGACGCCGGTCGCAGCCTCGAGGAACGCGTCCTGGCCGAACAGTTTCGCGGTTAAGACAGTCTCACCACTTGTTAAGACAGAGGTGCGAGTCTGTGGACCTCTGAGACGGCGTAATCTTTGCGTCGTCGGCCAGTCGGGAGGCGGCATTGAGCCAGCAGACGCAGGGGCAGATGATTCCTGTCTCCAATACCTTGAAGCTGAAGATCGGCAGCCGGTTCGGCGGCATCGATCCGGCCGCCCTCGCCAAGGCCGAGGCCGCGCTCAAGGGCCTGTCCGACAATTTCGACCAATGGATGCAGGACGAGTTGAGCAAGCTCGACGCCGCCCGCGCGCGCATCGCCTCGGAAGGCTACACCGCCGAAACCGGCGAGAACCTCTATTTCCGCGCCCATGACCTGAAGGGCCTCGGCTCGACCTACGGCTATCCGGTGGTCACCGAGATCGCCGGCTCGCTCTGCCGGCTGATCGACGATCCCGCCACCCGCCTGCGCGCGCCGCTCTTCCTGCTCGACGCCCATATCGACGGCATCAAGGCCGCGGTGCGCGGCAATATCCGCGAATCCGACAATCCGGTGGCCAAGAGCCTGCTCTCCGAACTCGACCGCCGCGTCCGCGAATACGAAGCCTAGATACCCAGCGTCGCCATCGGCTCCTCGACCGCGCCGTAGCCGGCGTCGGGCGGGATAACCAGGACCGAGCCGCCGGGCCGCTTGGTGATCTTCGGTTCGACCGTGACCAGTTTTCGAGCGGCCGCGCGCTCCATCGCCTCGGCGGCGCTCTTGCTCTCGGCCAGCAGTTGCAGGTTCATTCGCGTCGGAAAGATCACCTTGCGCTCGCCCGCCTCGGCCAGGCGCAGGGCCTCCGCCGGCGCGATCCATTCCGCATCCACCGTCTCCCAGCCGTCGCAAATGGCCAGCTGCTCTGAATCGGCGCGCGCCGCATAGAACCAGGTGTCGAACCGCTTGGGCGTCAATGGCGGGGTGATCCAGCGGGCGAAGACCACCAGGGCGGTCAGGTCGATCGACACATCCAGCTCGCGCACCAGGTCGATGAAGGCGCGCTCGTCCCTGGCGATGGCGTCGCGCGCATCGTGGGCCCGCTCGTCGCCGGGGAAGCTCTCTCCCAGGCCGTCGCGGGCGATGAGAATCCCCGCTTCCTCATAGACTTCGCGAACGGCGGCGACGCGCAGCGCCTGTTGATCGGGCGCTTCCGCCGCCCAGCCGATGGCGTGATCGGCCCAGGCCGGATCGTGGTCGCCGGCGTGGGTCTTGCCGCCGGGAAAGACCAGGGCGCCGGAGGCGAAGTCGATCTGATGGTGGCGCTTGACCATCAGCACCTGGAATTCGGGCTCATCGCGCAGCAGAAGAATGGTCGCGGCGGGACGGATCGGAACGGGCTCGGCGGCCATGGGGATACTCCTGGGAAGCGCCCATGGTGGCCGAACGGCCGGCCAGATCAACCCCGAAGCGGATCATAGGCGCGCGGCCCCTAGAAAATCGCCGGCCGGTCGCTCAGGGATTTCACCTGATCCGTCAGCGGTTCGCCGGCTCTCTGCGCCGCCATCACCCCCACATCGACATAGTCGCGCCAGCCCACGACCAGGTCGCCGCGGAAATCCAGCACGCCGGCATAGGGCGCCATGACCAGACGGCCCTCATCGGTGCGGAATTCGTCGACGCCCTCGACGAAAAGCCGGTCGACGGTTTCCTGGTAGTCGAAGACCCGCCAGCGGATGTCGTTCATGCCGGCCCCGAACCGCTGCAGGAACTTCCGCGCCTGGGCCTTGCCGCGCAGGGGCGGCTCGGCGGCGACGGCGAAGTGCCAGACGATCTCCTCGTCCATGTGCGACAGGACGGCGTCGACGTCCTTGGCCTTCCAGGCCTCGATGATGGCCTGCAGAATCTCGATGCGCGGGGTCATGGGCCTCCCTCGTGCGCGCCTTGCTTAGCGGCTTAAACCGACTTAGCACTTTTGGCGTCCCGCCAGAGCGCCAACAATGAAGATCAAAGACAGCGTCGCGCTGGTCACCGGGGGCAACCGCGGCATCGGAGAGGCCTTCGTGCGCGCCTTGCTCGAGGCCGGCGCCAGACGCGTCTATGTCGGCACGCGTGACATCGCCAATGCCGCCCACCTGGTCGCCGAGGCGCCGGACCGTGTCGTCGCCGTGGCCCTGGACGTCACCGATCCGGCGCAGGTCGCGGCGGCGGCAAGCCAATGCGGCGATGTCAGCATCCTGGTCAACAATGCCGGCGCCTTCACCATGCGCAGGCTGATCGACGCCCCGGACATGACCGGCGCGCGCGATGAGATGGAGACCAACTATTTCGCGCCACTGGCCATGTGTCGGGCCTTTGCCCCCATCCTGGGCCTTCATCCCGAGAGCGCTATCGCCAACGTGCTGTCGGCTGGCGGTCTGGTCGCGGTGCCGGGTATGGGCGGCTACAGCCCGTCGAAGTTCGCGGCGCGCGCCATGACCACTTGCGTGCGCGCCGAGCTGGCCCCGCAGAACACCCACGTCACCGCCCTGATCGTCGGTTCGGTGGATACGCGGATGGCCAGCCACGTCCAGGGCTTCAAGGAGGCGCCGGCGACCGTCGCCAAGGCGGGGCTGAAGGCGATCGAGCGCGGCACGGACGAGGTCGACACCGACTTCATGGCCATCGATGTCCGCGCCAGTCTGGCCCGCGATCCCAAGACGCTGGAAATGCAGATGCGGCGCTCGCTGAGCAGCGAGCCCGTCAGGACCGGGAGATAGACGTGACCGAGCAAGAGATTATGGACCTGGCGGACCGGTTCCTGACCGGCGTCCAGGCCGGCGACCAGGAGGCCGTGCGCGCCTGCTACGCCGCGGACGCCAAGATCTGGCACAATTTCGACGACGTCGAGCAGACCGTCGACCAGAACATGCGCTCGCTGCGCTGGTTCGCGCGCACCCTGCCCGACCGCCGCTATCGGGTGCTGCGCCGCGAGGCGCTGAAAGACGGCTTCCTGCAACAGCACGTGCTGGAGGCGACCCTGCCGGACGGAACCGCCTGGGCCATGCCGGCCTGCGTGGTGGTGACGGCCAAGGACGGCCTGATCGTCCGGCTGGATGAATATCTCGACTCCGCCCACGCCGCCGTGCTCCAGACCATCGGCCGCTGACAAGAACAAGGAAACCGACCATGTCGACCGAAGGCCTGCAACTGCGCTCCCTGGTCAAGAAGAGCGGCGAACTGGAACTGTCGCTCGTGCCCGTCACCCTCCCCGACCCCGCCGGCGATGAGGTGGTGGTGCGCATCGAGGCCGCGCCAATCAACCCGTCGGACCTCGGCCTACTGATCGGCGCGGCGGACATGAGCACCGCCAAGGTCTCGGGCACAAAAGAACTTCCCGTTGTTACGGCGACCATCCCCGAGCGCTTCATGCGCGCCATGGCCGGGCGGCTGGATGAGTCCATGCCGGTGGGCAATGAGGGCGCGGGCGTGGTGGTCAAGGCCGGCGACTCCGTCGCCGCCCAGGCGCTGCTCGGCCGGACAGTCGCCATTCTCGGCGGCGCGACCTATGCCCAGTATCGAACGGTAAAGGCCGCCGATTGCCTGCTGCTGCTGAAAGGCACGACGCCGGCCGAGGGCGCGTCCTGCTTCGTCAATCCGCTGACCACGCTGGGCATGATCGGCACCATGCGGATGGAGGGCCACACCGCGCTCGTCCACACCGCGGCCGCCTCCAACCTCGGCCAGATGCTGAGCAAGCTCTGCCTCGAGGAGAAGATCGACCTGGTCAACATCGTGCGCAGCGAAGAGCAGGAAGCCATATTGCGCGGGATTGGCGCGGTTCACGTGTGCAACTCGACCGCGCCCAGCTTCATGACCGACCTGACCGCGGCCCTGGTGGCCACCGGCGCGACCCTGGCCTTCGACGCCATCGGCGGCGGCAAGCTGGCCGGCCAGATCCTGACGGCCATGGAGATCGCCGCCAACCAGCGGATGACCACCTACAGCCGCTACGGATCCACCACCTATAAGCAGGTCTATATCTATGGCGGGCTGGACACCGGCCCCACCGAGCTGAACCGCGCCTTCGGCATGGCCTGGGGCCTCGGCGGCTGGCTCTTGACGCCTTTCCTGATGAAGATCGGCGCGATGGAGGGCCAGAAGCTGCGCGACCGGGTGGCGGCCGAACTGAAGACCACCTTCGCCAGCCACTACACCAAGACCGTGTCGCTGGCCGGGGCCCTGCAGCCGGAGGCCATCGCCGCCTATAACCGCCGCGCCACCGGCGAGAAGTACCTGATCAACCCGAATGCGGGCTTGCCCAATTGAGCGGTGGGACGGCGTCGGCATAACCGGCTAAGTCTGGCCCTCCAAGACGCGCGAGACGAATTGGGGGGGAAGCGATGTCGGAGACCTTTGACCTTATCGTCGTTGGCGGCGGCTCGGCCGGGGCGGTGATCGCCTCGCGCCTGAGCGAGGACCCGGCCTGTCGCGTCGCCCTGGTCGAGGCCGGCGACCGGCCGCCCGAACGCGAGCAGATGCCGGCCGCCTGCGCCAGCCTGCAGCTCGATCCGCAAACCGACTGGATGTTCACCGCCGATCCGGGCAAGGCCGGGCGCGGCCTGCATGGCAAGCGCATGCCGGTGCCGCGCGGCAAGATGCTCGGCGGCTCTTCGGGCATCAACTACATGGTCTATGTGCGCGGCCACCCGGGCGATTTCGACGGCTGGGCCAAACGCGGCGCGACCGGCTGGGCCTATGCCGAGACCCTGCCCTATTTCCGTAAGATCGAGGACTTCGCGTCCTCCAACGAGATCAGCATCGACCGCGACGCCCACAGCCAGGGCGGTCCGGTGGGCGTCGGCGTACGCTCGCCGGTCATCCCCGCCTCGCGCGCCTTCGTCGAGGCGGCCGGCGCCGCCGGCATCCCGCGCGGCGACTATAATGGCCGTGATCGCGGCGGCCCGACCGGCGTCGCCTCGCTGGTGCAGACCAATACCCGCAAGGGCAAGCGGTCGAGCACCTATCACGCCTTCCTCGAGGGCGAGGCCGAGCAGCGGCCCAACCTGACAATCGTCACCGGCGCGCATGTGACGCGGGTGCTGCTGGAGGGCAAAGGCGACGGCCTCGTCGCCAAGGGCATCGAATATCGCACCCACGGCGGCGAGACCCGCACCCTTCACGCCGCCAAGGAGGTCATCCTCAGCGCCGGGGCGGTCGGATCGCCGCATCTGCTGATGCTCTCGGGCATCGGGCCCAGGCGTGAGCTGGAAGCCGTCGACATCGTCTGCCGCCACGAGCTGCCCGACGTCGGCAAGCACCTGAAGGACCACATCCAGTGCGCGCTGTTCTTCCCGGCGCCGGGCGTCGGCGTGGCCATGGCCGAGATCGGCGTTTCCGCCGGCCCTGACGCCCTGCGCTCACCCGCCGGGCCCCTGCCCGCCGATCCGGCCGACGACGCCGGCCTGTCGCCCGAACTGGCCGGGCTGAAGGCGGAGGCCGAACGCCGCGTCGGCGAATGGCTGGAGACCGGCTCCAGCCTGGTCTCGTCATCACTCTATGACGGCATCGCCTTCTATTCGACCGGGCTTGGCGACGCGCACAGCCATGACGCCCAGATCGGCTTCATCCCCTGCGGCTACAACGAGGACCTGTTCGGCACGCGGCTGAATATCGACACCGCCGGCTATTTCGCCGATCCGGTCGCGAGCCTGGCGGCCGACCAGGAAAGCATCATCATGCTGGCCAATCCGGTGCTGCCGCACAGCGAGGGCGAACTGGTCATCGAGAGCGCCGATCCGGCCGTTCCCCCCTCGATCCACATGAACTATTTCGGCGATCCCTATGACCTGAAGGTGATGGTCGCGGTCATGCGCCGCTGCATCGAGGTCGTCGAAAACTGGCCGGGGCCGAACAAGCCCGGCGGGCTGAACGTGCCGCCGCTGCTGGCCAGGAAGCACGGCTACAAGCCCGGCGACACACCCAGCGACGCCCTGCTCGAGAACATGGCGCTGCACTATGCGACGACGGTTTATCACCTGTCCTGCACCTGCCGCATCGGCAGCGTGGTCGATCCGCGGCTGCGCGTCTTCGGGGTTGCGAACCTGCGCGTCGCCGACGCCAGCATCATGCCCGAGATCGTCAGCGGCAACACCAACGCCGCCTCGATCATGATCGGTGAAAAGGCCGCCGAAATGATCGCCCGCGACAACGGCGTGAAGCTGAGGACCTTCGTCGGCGAGCCCGCTACCGCCTAGCGCAGTCGTCAGGCCTGGCGGGTTTCGAGCCTGGCTTCGCGGCGGACGCGGTCGAGCTTGTCGACCAAATAGTCCATGTCCTCGCGGGTCGCGGTGCTGGGCTGGGTCAGGAAGCGTTGCAGCATGCGTTCCTGGAATCGCGCGGCGTCGAAGGCCCCGCCTTCCTGTTCCAGCATGTGGAAGGTGTCGACCCCGACGCGGAAGGCCGCGAACAGCCGCGGCGGCATGCCCGCCCGGTCATAGATGGCCTTCAAGCCCAGTGGCCCGGCGTCGTGGATCATCAGCCAGGTGCGGTGGTGCGGCACCCCGGCCAGTTCGGCGACGCCCCACTCGAAAAAGGTCATGTGCCCGTGCGCCAGGGCGCGCAACAGCAGCGAGGCGGACAATCGCTCGGCCTTGTGCAGATGGCCGACGAAGCTCTTCACGTCCGGGGTGCGGCCGGCCTGGTCGACCAGGTCGATGGTCGCCCGCTCACGGCTGCCCATGGCGATCTGCAAGGCCACCTGCGGCGTCAGGGCATGGTGGTTGATCAGGTGGTCGCGCAGCTGGTCGCTGACCACGGTGATCAGCTTCTCGGTGACCGCGAGCGGCAGCGCCTGGCGATAGGCGACCGCCGACAGCACCGCTTCCGATCGCGCGAACCGCTCGACCACCGTCTGCAGGGTGCGCTCCGCGAAGTTCGCATTGTCGTTGGCGCAAGCCGTCTGCACCGCCTTTTCGATACCGTGCTCGACGATGGTGGTGGTCACCTGCTCGGACAGCATCGGCCGGCTGGCGATGGCCACCTGGCGGATCGGGCCGCCGACCCGGACGATCTCACAGAGGTCCTGGTCGGTGAAGACCGGCGAGAAGTTCAGTATGGGCAGCGAGATGCTGTCGACGTCCTTGGCCAGTCGGATCGCCACGTCGTGCGGCACCATGGGCGAGCTTTTCAGCGTCACCGCGAGCGCGCGGCGCACCAGCTCGGCGGCGTCGGCGGCCATGATGCGCAGTATGTCGTAGGCCTGCTCGCGCTCTTCCGGCGTCAGGTCGGCGCCGCCGCCCTCGATGTGCCGGCAGATCTTGTGGGCGGCGATGGCGCGATCGTCGGCGGACTGGCCCTTCACCAGCGCGCGGATATCGTCATCCGTCAGCGCAGTCCGGGTCGTCGTCATTGTCTCATGGACCCCCATCCAACGCACCGAATCGCGCACGCCCAACCAACGGGACAATGCCTTGTTAAACTTAACGATTGCTTGTTGGGCGCCTCTCGTTAACCGCTTTGGTTCACCGCAACTCAACCTGCGCCGGCTAGGCTGGCTCAATTCCACTCCAGGAGCAGATGTTGAGCGGCCCCCAAGCCTCCACTAATCGCCCGGGAATTTCCCCCCTCGACGCGGTGAGCCTGCGTTCGGGGTCCGTCGCCGTGCAGTCCCTGGACGCCCAGGCCGCGCTGCTGCGCTATGCCTTGATTCTGTTTGGGGTCGGCCTGCCGATCTTTGTCTGGGCCGCCTCGTTCGCACCCGATCGCCTGTGGATCCTGGGCAGTTTCATCATCTTCGCGATCAACTGGTCGGCCTTCTATGCGGTGATGGACTGGGGCCGGCGCCGCCCGGACCAACTGGCCGATGCGGGCCTGCGCACCCGCGTCCATATCTTGGGCGGGCTGCTCTGGGCCGGGGCGGTGGCGCAGATGAGCGCGCTTGCCGCCGGCGCCGGCGCGGTCAGCGAGCCGATGATGCTGCTGGCCCTTGGCGCGGCGGCGATCTGCGTCTTCTTCTCGGCCCCCAGCCTGCCGGCCCTGCTGATCGTCGGCCCGGCCGCCTGCGCCGGACCGCTCATCGCCCTCTTCCTCAATCCGGCCGAAACGCCGATCGCGCGCATCGCGCTGGCGGCGGCGGCCCTGGGCTTCGCCCTGTCGCTGATCTTCAACCGCCTCTTGCGGCGGCTGTTCGCCTTCGCCGACGAGCGCGAGATCCTGATCGACGAGCGGGCGCGGTCGCTGGCCAACGCCAAGCGGCTGGCCAAGTCCAAGTCGGACCTGATCGCCACCCTGTCCCAGGAAATCAAGGCTGGCCTGACCGGCGTCGCCCACGTCCTGGCCTCCGCCGCCGGCGGGGGGCGCGGCCAGCCGTCGCGCGACCAGCTCTCCGCGGCGCTGGAGTCAGCCGAGGACCTCATCGCCGTCTTAAACGCCACCCTGGACACCGAGGTCGCCGAGGCCGGCGAGCTTCTGCTGGCCCGGCTGCCGTTCGATCCGGCGAGGCTGGCGCGCGACGTCATCCTGCTGCATCGCCCGCAGGCGGCGGCCAAGAACATCGAGCTTTCCGTGCATATCGACGAGCAGTTGGTTCGCGACGGCGCCGGCGGCGTGGTCGGCGACGCGGTACGCACGCGGCAGATCCTGTCCAGTCTGGTCGGCAACGCAGTCAAATACACCCTGCGCGGCCGTGTCGAGGTGCGGGTCGAACGCGTCGAGCCCGATCGGCTGCGCATCGAGGTGGCCGATACCGGCCCCGGCCTGACACCCGACGAGCTGATCCAAGCCTTCGACGCCTTCAGCCGCATCGAGCGCACCTCGACCGGCGTGCCCGGCGCGGGGCTGGGCTTGTCGCTGGCCAGCCAGCTGGCGCTGCTGATGGGCGGCGCGGTCTCGGCCGAGAGCGCGCCGGGCGTCGGCAGCTGCTTCTGGCTCGATCTGCCCTATGACCCTGCGGTTCGCCTGGCCCGCCTCGACGGGACGGCGATGGACCAAGCCCAGCTGCGGCCGCGGTCGCTGAAGGTGCTGGTGGCCGAGGACGACGCCCTGGGCGCGGCCATGCTGCGCGGTGTGCTGGAACAGCTTGGCCACCACGTGCTGCACGCCCGCGATGGCCGCCGCGCCTTTGAGCTGGCGCAGATCTGCGAGGTCGACCTGATCATGCTCGACGGGCGCATGGCCGAGATGGGCGGCGCGGAGACCATCCGCGCCATTCGCGCCCTGGCCGGCCCGGTCAGCCGCACCCCCATCGTCGCGGTGATCGAGGGCGATGGCGAAGAGGCCCGCGCGGTGCTCGAGGCCGGCGCCGACCAGGTGCTGCGCAAGCCGGTCAGCGTCTCCAGCGCCGCGGCCGTGCTGGCCGCCGTGGCCCGTGGGACGCCGGCCATGATCGAGAGCCGCGCCGTCGCCTAAGGTTGGTGGCGCGCGTCCGATAGCGCCCGCAGCATCTCGGCGGAGAACAGCGAGCTGGTGAGCGAGCGGCTGCCGCCGTCGTCGCTCTGTTCGGGTCCGCGAAGCACCATGTCGATCACGGCCTGCTCCTGCTCCTGCCGATCGATCCGCCGCGCCGAGGCATATTGCATGAAGGTGTCGTCGCGCGGCGGGGCCGCCGGCGCCGCTGCCGCCGACACATGCGACGAGATCGCTGGCGCAGCCCCGGACGGCGTGCTGGTCAGGTTGGCATAGAGCTCGCCGGCCGAGACCGCGCGTCCCTCCCGATAGAACAGGCCACGATTGGAGCCCGCAGCTTCGGGAAAGAGCGAAGCCGCCGTGACCGAAGGGTTGGCGCGCACCGCCTCGATCAGCTTGGCCGAGCCTTGCGGGCCCAGCACATGGGCGGCGTAGAGTTCGCCCGAGGTCGGATCGCGTCCCATCCGGCCGCGCAGATAGGAGGCGTGGTCGGAGGCCAGCTCGCCGGCCATCAGCGAGGCGGCGTGCGCATCCAGCCTCAGATCCATCACCGTGCGGCGGGCCTCGGCGCCGTCGACGCGGAACCGGCCGTCCGAACCCTGCTGGATCAGCTCGGCATAGCGCGCATAGCCGTACTTGGCGCCGTGCTGTTTCAAGGTGGAGAGCCAGGTCTGATCGACGAACTGAAACAGGCCCGCGGCGGAAGATGTCTTGGCGTGGGCCCCGGGATTGAAGGCGCTCTCGCGCCTGGCGGTGCCGAGCAGGAAGCTGAAGTCGACTCCGGTCGCGGTCGACGCCCGCTGAATGGCCGCCTCGACGACGCCTCTGATCGACTCCACGGCCATGACCAAGAGGTGAAGTTTTATGGTTAAGGCAAGGTTAAGGCGGTCTCGCGCCGGCCCGGAACCTCAGCGACAGGTCGTCGCGTCGATCACGCTAAGTTGCGACCTGATCGCAATTCACTTACGGCCACGCTCTTTACAGGACTCCGATCTAGGTTGACGCTGCGTCAACCAAAGCCAACGGGAGGATCGGCCATGATGATGGCTCTCCGCAACAGTCCTAGTGAATACGCCCTGATCAACGCCCTGGAAGGCCGCCACGGCCCGCGAAAACTGCCGCGCGGCGTGGTGGTCGCCATCGGCGCCTCGGTCTGCTTCCACCTCGGCCTGTTCACCTATCTCTACGTTCAGAAGATCACCGCCACGCCGGCGGCGCAGCCGGCCGATCAGGTGATCAGTCTGGGTCAGGTGCGGCTGACGCCGCCGACGCAGCCGCCACCGCGCCAGGTCACGCCGAAACATGAGATCGTCACCCATCCGGTGGTGAATCCGCCGCTGACGCCACCGACCGAGACGATCGTGCCGGCGACACACCCGAACCTTCTCACCGACCCCCAGCCGCCGCTGTTCACCACGGATGTGACGCCGCTCACGCCGCCGACGCGGCTGATCGTCGATCCCAAATGGCTGAGCCGGCCCTCGGCCGAAGAGATGAGCCGCTACTATCCCGAGCGCGCCATCGATCTCGGCCTCACCGGCCAGGCGACCCTGTTCTGCGGCGTGGTCGCCAGCGGCAAGCTGTCCGACTGCCGGGTCATCGACGAGACCCCCGCCGGCGCCAGGTTCGGCGATGCAGCGTTGAGATTGGCCAACTTCTTCCGGATGAGCCCGCGCACCATCGACGGCAAACCGGTGGACGGCGGCCTGACCCGCATCTCGATCGCCTTCAAACTGACCGGCGGCGACTGACCCCCAGGGTCTAGTAGCTCTTCGGCAGGTGCAGCACGCGTTCGGCGATGAAGTTGAGGATCATCTCGCGGCTCACCGGGGCGATGCGGGCGATCATGGCCTCGCGGAAATAGCGTTCGACGTAGAACTCCTTGGCGTAGCCCATGCCGCCATGGGCGAGGACGGCGTTCTCGCAGGCCGTGAAGCCGGCCTCGGCGCCCAGGTACTTGGCGGCATTGGCCTCCGCGCCGCAGTCCTTGCCGGCGTCGTAGAGGGCCGCGGCCTTCATCGCCATCAGATTGGCCGCCTCGAGCTCGGCCCATGAGCGGGCAAGCGGGTGCTGCACCCCCTGGTTCTGGCCGATGGGGCGGCCGAACACGACGCGTTCGCTGGCGTAGGTCGCGGCGCGTGCGATGGCGGCGCGGCCAAGGCCCACCGCCTCGACGGCGAACAGCACGCGCTCGGGGTTCAGCCCTTGCAGCAGGTATTCGAACCCTCGCCCCTCCTCGCCGATCAGGTCGTCGGCCGGCACCGGCAGGTTGTCGATGAAGAGGGTGTTACACTCGACCGCGCGGCGGCCCATCTTGGGGATCGGCTTGGCGTCGATGTGGTCGCGGTTGAGGTCGGTGTAGAAGAGGCTGAGCCCTTGGGTCGGTTTGGCGACCTGATCCTTAGGCGTGGTGCGCGCGATGATCAGGATCTTGTTGGCCCGCTGGGCGCCGGTCGTCCAGATTTTGCGCCCGTTGATCAGATAGCCGTCGTTGGTCCGTTCCGCCTTGGTCTCCAGGCTGGAGGTATCCAGGCCGGAATTGGGCTCGGTGACCGCGAAACACATTTTGTCCTCGCCCGAGATCAGCCGAGGCAGGAGGGTCTTCCGTTGGGCCTCGGCGCCGAACTTGACCAGCGGCATGGGCCCGAAAATGTTCAGGTGGATCGACGAGGCGCCCGAGAAGCCCGCGCCCGACTGAGCGACTGTCTGCATGACGATCGCCGCCTCGGTCAGGCCCAGCCCCGCCCCACCGACATTCTCCGGCATGGCCACGCCCAGCCAGCCGCCGGCGGCCATGTCGCGCACGAAGTCCTCTGGGAAGATGCCGGTGTCGTCGGTCTTCAGCCAATAGTCGTCCTTGTAGTTGCTACAGACGCGTGTGACGCCCTCGCGGATCGCCTCCTGTTCGTCGCTCAGCCAGAAACTCGACAAAGACCGTCCCCTTCAGTTTGGAGCGAACCGGCGCGGCGCCAACAGGCCCGCATAGGGGCCAGGATCGCGATCCGACAGGTACGCCGCCAGCATCCGGGCGACAAGCGGCGCGAGCAGCCAGCCGTTGCGCCGCGCGCCCGTGGCCAGCCAGACGCCGGCGCGCGCCGAGGGCCCGCCGACCAACGGCAGGCCGTCCGGCGTCGCCGCCCGCACGCCCGCCTGGGCGGCATAGGTCGCGTGCTCCAGGGCGGGAAAGAGGTCCGCGCCCAACCGGCCGAGCGGCGCGGCGAGCGCGGGATCAACCCGGCGATCGGCCAGGCCCGGCTCCATGGTGGCGCCGATGCGCAGACCGTCGCGCGCAGGGACCGCATAGCCGCCCCGGCAGCGGAGAACC